>DALYUA010000240.1:0-5500 GCA_031993245.1 Buttiauxella sp.
TGGCGCTTCCCGGCTGGTCCAGAACGTTATGCCATACTTATATTACATTTTTATATCAATAGGATGCGCATAGGTAATACTGAGGCATGATTTTCACCCGAATTGTTAGCAAATGAAAAATTAGCAGGAAAAGGAAACAGCCGATCAGGCCTCGATCAGTCCTTGTCCCAGATAATGCCGCTTATCTGGCGCACCCGGCAATACAAAGAAATATCCTCCACCCAGCGGCTTCACATACTCCTCCAGCGCTTCACCGTTAAGGCGCTTTTGTACGGCGAGAAAACCTTCCTCCAGATCGTGCTGATAGCAGACGAATAGCAGACCCATATCCAGCTGCCCGGATTTGGAGACGCCAAGCGAGTAGCTGTAACCGCGGCGCATCATCAGATTTGACTGCGTTTCTTTAGTGCGCGGGTTAGCCAGACGAATGTGGGCATCCAGGGCGATGACGTTGCCATCAGGATCGGCAGCGTAGTCGGGTTCATCGTGCTCATTATTCATGCCCAGCGGAGCGCCGCTGTGTTTCTCACGACCAAATATCGTCTGCTGCTCTTTAAGCGGCGTACGATCCCAG
Source organism: Buttiauxella sp. (assembly GCA_031993245.1). Taxonomy (GTDB): domain Bacteria; phylum Pseudomonadota; class Gammaproteobacteria; order Enterobacterales; family Enterobacteriaceae; genus Dryocola. The sequence continues at coordinate 575 of DALYUA010000240.1, forward strand.
GATTCCACGTGGAACTGGATGATACGAATCGCCTGATAGCTTCCGCCCAGGCTCCATGCGGGTTCATCCTGCTCTTTTGTCACCCACACGACATCATCCATAAGCCCGGTATTGCTGCTGTCCGGATTGGCGGTGCCATCTTTAAAGCCAAGCAGGTTGATCGGCGTTTCCTTGCCACGGCTGCGGGCGGCATGGTTCGAAATAAAGCCTTCACGTTTCCAGCGCACGCTCAGCAAGTCCGGCGCGTGTTTGATAATGTCACGCAGCGCGTGAATAACCGTATCGGCGGTATTGGCGCAAATCTGCAATAACACGTCGCCGTGGCACAGGCTGGCATCAAGGGAATCGTTAGGAAAACGCTCCATCTTTTGCAGCTTTTTCGGCATCTGCGCCTTCAGGCCAAAGCGATCGTCAAACAGCGAGACGCCTGCTGACAGCGTGATCGTCAGGTTATCAGGGAAAATTTCTGCCCCAAGGATGCCGGAATCCATCGGCGGCATGCGCGGGTTCGGCGTTTCCGGCGCAGCACCGCCCGTTGTGAGGAAGTCGAAACGCGTCGTCAGCAGCCGAAACAGTCGTTCAAGATCGGCTTTATCGGCTGCCAGCACATCAAAAGCCACCAGCATCATCGACGCCTGCTGAGGGGTGAGAATGCCTGCCTGATGTGGCCCGTAGAACGGCTGCTTTTCCATGCGCGCATCGGGTGGAAGCGTGCCCGGCGAGGTTTCCGTTTTTGCCGCGTGGGCAACCGGGCAACCGCCAGTAACAGCAAAGGCGCCCCCGAGGGCGCCCAGCGTTTTCAGTAATTGACGGCGCGCGGGTTGATGCACGCCTGATTTAGTTTTCTCTTGCATCTTACTTAGTCCAGACCCAGCACACCACGAAGCTGCGACAGATCTTCCGCCAGCGCGGTTACCGGACCTTTGAGCGCGTTACGGTCAGCGTCGGTCAGCTTGTCGTAGGTTTCAAAGCCATCTTTAGTACGGTATTTCGCAAGGATGATGTCCACTTTTTTGAAATTGGCATCAACTTTTGCCAGCAACGGCGCATTCTCTTTGCTCAACAACGGACGAAGCAGGTTAACGATTTTCTGCGCGCCATCGACGTTCGCCTGGAAGTCCCACAGATCCGTATGGCTGTAACGATCTTCTTCACCGCTGATTTTGCTGGCCGCCACTTCTTCAATCAGGCCCGCAGCGCCGCCCACCACTTTGCCCGGCGGGAAGGCCAGCCCGGAGATGCGCGTTTGCAGATCCAGCACGTCGGCGTTCAACTGCTCAGCGTATTTTTCCATGCCTTTGGTAGAGTTATCGCCAAACAGCGCCTTTTCCAGGCGGTGGAATCCGGTGAATTTCGGGTCATTCGCTTTCTGCTCGTAATCGTCTTCACGGGCGTCAATGCTGCCGTCCAGATCTGAGAACAGTTCAGCGATCGGTTCGATACGTTCATAGTGCTGACGCGTTGGCGCATACAGCGATTTCGCTTTTTCGATGTCCCCTGCTTTTACCGCATCGGTAAAGGCTTTGGTGCCTTTTACCAGCCCGGCTACTTCGGCCATCACGTAAGCTTTATAGGCGGTAATAGGCCCGGTCAGCGCCATAAGATCGTTCTTCGGGGCTGCCTGCTCGCCGGCGGCTTTCACTACCAGCTTGCCTTTCGGATTGCTGAGCAGGCCGCAGGTCATGTCATACTCGCCCGCCTGCAGGTTAGCCGTCATTTTCTGTGAGAAACCAGGCGCGATATTTTCACGCTCTTCAACCACCATCACCCCTTTCAGAATTTCCCACTCCAGCGCTTTCTGGCTGTTGTTCTGAATAATGAACTGGGTTTTACCCGCGTTTACCGTGATGTTCATCGGCTCGCACTGTTTATCGGTAACGGTGACCTTTACCTGAGGAACATCCGCCGCGTGAGCGGCAAAAGCAGAAGAGACGAGTGTAAGCAGCGCAATGTTAAGCGCCTTAAGACGAAACTGTGCAGACATGGCCAATCCCTTTTAAAAATTAGTATGTTGTAACTAAGTGGCGAAGCCCCGCCACAAGGTGGTTAACGAGCGCTATTTGTCGCCTGATTGTTCAGACGCGGCGGCATGGCAAACAGCACCAGGGCCGGAATCAGATAAATGAAATAGATCGCCACTTCGCTGACGGTTGGCGCTTCCTGATAGCCGAAGATCCCTTCGAGCAGCGTTCCGGTCAGGGAATGCGTGGAAAGCACGTTGCTGAGGTCAAAGGCAATAGTCTGGAATTGATTCCACAGGCCCGCTTCGTGGAAAGCGCGCACCGCCCCCGCCGCAAGCCCTGCCGCAACCAGCAAAATAAACAGGCTCGTCCATTTGAAGAAAGCGCCCAGATTCAGGCGAATACCGCCCCAGTAAATCAGGAAGCCAAGCACGATAGCCGTTGCCAGCCCGAGCATCGCACCGAGCGGCGGCATTATGCCCACGTCCTGCTGGAAAGCTGCCAGCAGAAAGAACACTGATTCAAGGCCTTCACGCGCCACCGCGAAAAAGACCATCAGGATCAGCGCCCAGCCGTGGCTGCCCTTGCTGTGCAGCGCGTTATCCACCGCCTGCTCAAGCTGAACTTTTACGTTGCGCGAGACTTTGCGCATCCAGAACACCATCCAGGTAAGGATCACAACTGCGACCACCGCCACGATACCCTCGAACAACTCCTGTTCTTTTTGCGGAAATTCACCGGTGGTTTCGTTGATAAAGATCCCCAGCGCCAGGCAAAGCGCGGCGGCGGCCACTACACCAATCCACATTACGCCAATCCATTGGCCGCGCTGGGTGCGTTTTAAATAGCTGGCAATAAGGCTGACAATCAGCGCTGCTTCCAGGCCTTCGCGTAACATGATGAGAAACGGGACAAACATTCCTGACACCTCAAGTGTGAAACCAGGTCAACCGACGTAAAGAAAGGTAAACCAGAACGATAGTGATTATCATTACCGGAAAAAGAAATACAAGCGGGTTTGTCATGTTATTTATATCGGGATGTAAAAAAGGCCGGGAAACCCGGCCTTACGTTTGAATATTTGCAGCCTTTATAAAGGGAGGCCGAATTTAGCCTCCCGATTGAAAGAAGCTCAGGGCTGCATTACTCAGCCTGCAGCTTCGTCGGCGGGGCCGAATGATAAACCGCATCTGCATCCGCAAAGCGGTTGAGCATAGCCTGCGACGGCGCTCTCCCCATCAGGCTCACCACCACAATGCCGATACTGGCAAAGATGAAGCCTGGAATAATTTCGTACAGGCCCAGCCACGCGAACTGTTTCCAGACGATGACCGTCACCGCGCCGATGACCATACCGGCAAGCGCGCCGTTACGGGTCATACGGGACCACATAACAGAGAACAGGACAACCGGACCAAACGCCGCACCGAAGCCTGCCCAGGCGTAGCTAACCAGACCCAGGACGCGGTTTTCCGGATTAGCAGCCAGAGCGATAGCAACAAGCGCCACCACCAGCACCATTACGCGCCCTACCCATACCAGCTCTTTCTGACCCGCGCCCTTGCGGAAGAATGCCTTATACAAATCTTCGGTAATGGCGCTGGAGCAAACCAGAAGCTGGCAACTCAGCGTCGACATGACCGCCGCCAGAATGGCAGAGAGCAGGATACCGGCAACCCAAGGATTAAACAGAATCTGTGCCAGTTCGATGAATACACGCTCACCGTTCTGGGTGACCGCACCAGCCTGTGCCGGGTTGTTAGTAAAGTAGGCGATACCGAAGAAGCCCACCGCACAGGCGCCAGCCAGACAAAGGATCATCCACGTCATGCTGATGCGACGTGCATGTACGATGGTGTGGTGAGAATCCGCCGCCATAAAGCGCGCCAGAATGTGCGGTTGACCAAAGTAACCAAGGCCCCAGCCCATCAGCGAAATAATAGCGACAAAGTTAAGTCCTTTGAGCATATCGACGTTTTCGATGCTTTTTTGTTTGATAACCAGCAGGGAGTCATCAAGGCCGCCCACGGCCATGATCACCATTACCGGCGTGAGGATCAGCGCGAAAATCATCAGGCTGGCCTGCACGGTATCGGTCCAGCTAACCGCAAGGAAGCCGCCGACGAAGGTATAAAGGATGGTTGCCGCGGCTCCCGCCCACAGCGCGGTTTCGTAGCTCAGCCCGAAAGTGCTTTCAAACAGACGCGCTCCCGCCACGATGCCGGATGCGCAATAGATGGTGAAGAACAGCAAAATAACCAGTGCGGAGATAATACGCAGCAGACGGCTTTTATCTTCAAAACGACCGGTAAAATAATCCGGCAGCGTCAAGGCGTTATTGTTCACTTCGGTATGAACACGCAAACGGCCTGCGACCAGTTTCCAGTTAATATAAGCGCCAACGGTTAAACCAATCGCAATCCAGCTTTCGGAAATGCCGGAAAGGAATATCGCACCGGGTAAGCCCATTAATAACCAGCCGCTCATATCAGAAGCACCGGCGGATAACGCGGTGACCAGACTCCCCAGACTGCGGCCACCGAGAATATAGTCATCGAAGTTTTTGGTTGAGCGCCAGGCGATAAACCCTATTAATATCATGCCAAAGATATAAATAAGGAAAGTCACCAGCATTGGTGTACTCATGGTCATGCAAGTTCTCCAGATTGGTTTACCGGTTTTTTTTATAAGAAATAAACCGCTGTTGCCCCACCGGAACGCAGCGCGGCTTGTTGTGATGTCATTTCGCGACCGTATCCTGCAGGAAGCTAGTTTTATTCACAAACGATTTAACACGGCATTCACAAGAAATTCACCCCACAAAAAATACCTTTTTCACGGAGGTTGCACTCGCTCACGCTTTTCGCGGTTGCACCTTACGAAAGTGTTAACTATGTCCGTAAATTCCCCCCGTCTGCAAATAATTAGCCAGATCGCTTTCTTATCTAAAATTTAACAATCCCAC
>DALYUA010000241.1:0-5498 GCA_031993245.1 Buttiauxella sp.
CTCGTCCGCGCTCCACACGCCCGGCGGCAGCAGATTTTTCGCCGCCGTACCGCTCCCCTGGAAAACCGCCTCGATAATCGCCGGTTTATTGATAGCCAGCGCCAGCGCCTGACGCACCTTCACATTATCCAGCGGCGCCTTCTGGGTATTAAACGCCAGAAAACCTGTGTTCAGCCCCGCCTTTTGCATCAGGGTGATGTCTTTGTTTTCCTTCATACGCGGCAGATCCGCCGGGTTCGGGAACGGCATTACCTGGCATTCGTTTTTCTCAAGCTTCGCGTAGCGTACCGAAGCATCAGGCGTAATGGAGAAAATCAGGCGATCGAGTTTCGCTTTACCCTGCCAGTAGTCCGGGAAGGCGGTAAACAGGATGCGCGAATCTTTCTGGTACTGCTTGAGTTCAAACGGCCCGGTGCCGATCGGGTTCATATCCACGCGCTCAGGCGTACCTGCTTTTAGCATCGCATCGGCATACTCAGCAGAGAGAATGGATGCGAAATACCAGCCTAAATCGGCGATAAACGGCGCTTCCGGATGGGCCAGCGTGAAGCGCACCGTATTGTCATCAACCTTGTCGATAGCGGTTATCAGCTTGCCGAACTCAAGGCTTTCGAAGTTGGAGTAGTTACCGTTGGAAACGTTGTGATAAGGGTGTTTTGCATCTTTCTGACGCATAAACGAGAAGATTACGTCGTCGGCGTTAAAGTCGCGCGTCGGTTTGAAGTATTTGTTGCTCTGAAACTTCACCCCTTTGCGCAGATGAAAAGTGTAAACCTTGCCGTCTTCGCTGACGTCCCAGCTCTCCGCAAGGCTCGGCTGCAGGTCGGTGGTGCCGACTTTGAAATCCACCAGCCGGTTATAAACCGGCACTGCACTGGCATCGACGCTGGTGCCGGAGGTATATAACTGCGGATTAAAGTTCTCCGGAGAGCCTTCAGAACAATAAACCAGCGTTTTTGCTGCGGCACCTGAACTGGCTGAGATTGCGGCTACGGCCAGCGCAAACGCGGTCATTTTTATTTTCATCGCTATCTTCCTGTTGGTTATCCTGCCCCTGAACGAATAAAGCTTGTACTAAGCGTCCTAATAAATAACATTAAATTTACATCACCAACAAACAACATCGAACAATAAGGAAACAATATGTCCTCGCCACTCTCCTCGCAGCTCACCCAACGTTTCTTCCGTTACCTGGCCATCACCAGCCAAAGCGATCCTCGCGTTAACACGCTGCCAAGCACCGCAGGCCAGCATGAAATGGCGAAAATGCTCGCTGCGGAACTGCGCGAACTCGGTCTGGAAGATGTGATCATTGATGAGCATGCTACGGTCACGGCGGTGAAAAAAGGCAACGCGCCGGGCGCGCCGCGAGTGGGATTTATCACGCATATTGATACCGTTGACGTCGGTCTTTCGCCGGATATTCATCCACAAATCTTACGTTTCACCGGCGAGGATTTATGCCTGAACGCGGAAAAAGATATCTGGTTGCGCACTTCTGAACACCCGGAAATTAAAGCCTATCCCGATGAAGAGATTATTTTCAGCGATGGCACAAGCGTACTGGGTGCAGATAATAAAGCGGCGGTAACAGTGGTGATGACCCTGCTGGAAAACCTCACCCCGGAGCATAAGCATGGCGATATTGTGGTGGCGTTTGTACCGGACGAAGAGATTGGCCTGTGTGGCGCGAAGGCGTTAGATCTGGCGCGTTTCGACGTTGATTTTGCCTGGACGATCGACTGCTGTGAATTAGGCGAAGTAGTGTATGAAAACTTCAACGCCGCCCACGCCGAGCTGCGCTTTACCGGAGTGACCAGCCATCCAATGTCCGCCAAAGGCGTGCTGGTTAATCCGCTGCTGATGGCGATGGATTACATCAGCCATTTCGATCGCCAGCAAACGCCGGAACACACCGAAGGACGAGAAGGCTACATCTGGTTTAACGGCATGCAGGCCTCCCAGAGCGAGGCGGTGCTGAAAGCCAATATTCGTGACTTTGATCTGGCTAACTTTGAGCGCCGTAAAAAGCAGATTGGTGAAGTTGCGCAGAAAATTGCCGCGCAGCATCCGACGGCGCGCGTGGAATACCACATCAGCGATACCTACAGCAACATCAGCAACGCTATTACCGACGATCGCCGGGCAATTGATTTGATTTTTGCCGCACTCGATGAGTTAAACATTGAGCCGAAAGTCATTCCGATGCGCGGCGGTACCGACGGCGCAGCGCTTTCCGCGAAAGGATTATTAACGCCGAATTTTTTTACCGGCGCGCATAATTTCCATTCACGATTTGAGTTTCTGCCGCTGAAGTCGTTCGAGGCTTCTTATAACGTGGCGCTGAAGCTGTGTCTGCTGGCGGCTAAATAAGCATAAAGCCCTCTTTAAGGGTTTGTAGGGTGGATAAGCGCCGCGCTGTCCACCCTTGTCTGGTTACTAAAACTTCAGGAGTGATGCAATGCAGCAGCAATGGTCAGACGTTGATGATTACCTTGTGCGAACCCTGATCCCAAACGATTCCATTTTCGAGAAGATCCTCGCCAATAATAATGCCGCAGGCCTTCCTGCTCACGACGTGGCCCCAAATCAGGGGAGATTTCTCCAGTTGCTGGTGCAAATAACCGGCGCTAAAAACATTCTTGAGATCGGCACGCTTGGCGCATACAGCTCGGTGTGGATGGCGAGGGCATTGCCCGCAGGCGGTAAACTGGTGACGCTGGAATCGGATCCGCACCACGCCAAAATCGCAATAAAGAATATTCAACTGGCTGAACTTGCAGAGGTCATTGAGCTTTATACCGGCCCGGCCATTGAAAGCCTACCGCTTCTGGCAAGTCAGGCTCCTTTTGATCTGATCTTTATTGATGCCGATAAGCCCAGCAATCCGGTTTATCTGGAATGGGCGCTGAAATACTCACGGCCCGGTACGCTAATTATCGGTGATAACGTAGTACGTGACGGTGCAGTGACAGATTCGCAAAGTAACGATCTTCGGGTGCAGGGCGTGCGAAATTCATCGAGCTGCTGGGTGAAAATCCCCGCCTTACCGTCACCGCGCTACAAACGGTTGGCAGTAAAGGCTGGGATGGTTTTACGCTTGCGCGAGTGAACAGCTAGCCGCCATTAATTGACGCGCCGCCGTCTACCAAAGACGCGGTACCGGTGACGAATGAAGATTCATCCGATGCCAGCCACAGCGCGGCAAAGGCGATCTCTTCTGGCTTGCCTGCCCGCTTCAGCGCATGCATATTCGCAAGCGCAGCCTTTGACTCTTCGGTGGTGTTCGCCTCGCGGTACATATCCGTTTCCACCGCGCCCGGTAAAATTGAATTCACGCGAATGTTCTGCGGGCCAAACTCGGTGGAGAGCGCCTGGGTTAAGCCAATCAGCCCGGCCTTGCTCGCTGCGTAAGCAGCCAGCTGCGGAAAGGCTATGGTGTAGCCAACAAGCGTTGAAGTGAAAATCACCGAGCCGCCGCCGTGTTTGATCATTTCCGCAATCTGGTGTTTTGCCCCCAGAAACGCACCGGTCAGGTTAACCGCAATCGTACTGGCAAACCCTTCGGCAGAAACCGCAGTGCTTGGTCCCGCTTCCCCAATCGTGCCTGCGTTATTAAACGCCACGTCCAGCCTGCCCCAGGTTTCCACGGCTTTTGCTACCAGCGCTTTGGCATACGCCTCGTCACTCACGTCCCCGCTGAGCGCTACCGCTTCTCCGCCAGCCGCCTTTATTTCATCAACCAGCCTGACAAGCTCGGCTTCTCGCCTGGCCCCGGCCACCACTTTTGCACCCTCTGCCGCAAATAACTTTGCCGTGGCATAACCAATACCCGAGCTGGCGCCCGTAACAATCGCAACTTTGTCAGATAAACGATTCATGGAGGTACTCCGGATTATAAGCGGTCAAATATTAACCGCATCTGGAGTATGGTATCGGGAAGTGAATTACGATAGCGCAGGTAAAAAAATGGCGGATGTTGCCTGCACAAACCCGCCCTATGAACAGATTTGGAGGGTAGACAGGTTTAAGCGCCATCCACCAGCCAGGAGGGATTAATCGGTACGATGCATGGCGCTGTTTGAATTTAAAAAGCTTTATTACCGTTCATATTCACCACGCTCGGCATAATAAGCGTCCTGTTCACGAATTTTCTTGACCCATCGAACAAAGTTAATTTCTCCATTTATGGAGCGTGGCATAGATACGTCCCATGCGTTATCTGAAATATTTTTATTTCCTGATAATGCTCCCCACTCCTTCAAACTATTTTTGATGGTTGCCAGACATTGCCTGGTTAAAGCCGGGGATTCAGCATAAGCGCCCTCTTCTTCACAGCGCTTAACAGATAAATTAAGGCTATTGGACATATAGTCAAAGGTAAAATTATTGGGTAACTTTCTCCCATTCACCCAATATTCATGGCGAACCCCGTTATCGCCAGTATTGCTTAGTCGCGTCTCGGCAGTAAGATAATTGCTTTGAATGAATTTCATCTTCGCTAATTCAGCGTTTATCCCTTGCGCGCCTTCCCGCTTACTTTTTATTGAAATATAAACGCGTTTCGATGGATTATCTTTTACAAAAAGATCGTTTTTCTTAGTATACGCATCTGCTTTTTTAGCTGCCGCTATGGCAGCATGTTTACTGTACTGGGCTTCAAGCTTATCTACATTAGCGGACATTTTGCGAAGATAAGCATTAAACGTATCCTTATCGACCATTTCTAATCCTAAAGCTGTACGCTGGCGTCGATAGGTGGCATAGACATCACCATTATATCCCGACTCCAGATGCAGCTTTGCTACCCCGGCCTCTAAGGCACTCAAATATACGGCTGGTTCAGATTCGACCAGTTCCAAACGCGGCAATAGCGCAAGCGAATAACCATTATACATAGCATAAACGATAACTATGCCTTCCTGATTCCTGTTCAGGGCCTCTATGACAGATTGTTCATTACAGGCTTGTGCGCCCCATTGTAGAAAACTGTCCTGCCCATTAAGGCTATTTTTGCAATCAGCAGCAAGTAACCTTTTTATCTTTATCCAACGTGAATCTGTCCTGATGGATTCTTCCGCAGCAGTATTACTTGAGTATAAACTTTGTGTCTGCTGATAAAAATCTGAAGCCATGCTTATAGATGGAGCAATATAGGCACAGCCCGTTACAGAAAATACAACACCAGCAATTAATACTATTTTATGTGCGCCAGAAGAATCCATTATATGTCTCTCAAATAAAATTACTTATCTTTAGTAAAAGCGTCGCAATAGCGACGCTTTTTAATAATCAGCCCGCAATCTGCGCCATCGCCTGCAGAATACGCTTGTCGGAAATGGGGTACGGCGTGCCTAGCTGCTGCGCGAAGAAGCTGACGCGTAGCTCCTCAATCATCCAGCGGATCTCCTGCACGTCTTCATCTTCGCGCCGTTTTGGCGGCAGCTTGTTCAGCCATTGCTGCCAGGCCTGCTGAACCTGCTCCACTTTCAACATCT
>DALYUA010000242.1:0-5485 GCA_031993245.1 Buttiauxella sp.
AGACGCAGGAGAAGATACCGAAGTTCGGCCAGCAGACGCCAATGAAACGCGCAGGACAGCCAGCAGAGCTTGCGCCAGTGTATGTTTATCTGGCAAGTCAGGAATCGAGCTACGTTACTGCGGAAGTGCACGGCGTGTGCGGCGGGGAACATTTAGGCTAAAAAAATGGCGTGGTTTCTACCACGCCATTTCATTATTCCGAACGTTTTACTGAGCTTTTGTCACTTCCTGTCCTACCAGCCCAATCTTCAGATACCCTGCCTGATGCAGCGTATCCATCACGTTCATCATCGTCTCGTAATCAACCGTTTTATCCGCGCGGAAGAAGATCGTGGTGTCTTTCTTACCCTCGGTGGCGGCGGTAAGCACATTGATCATGCTTTCTTTCGTCACTTCGTCATTTCCGACAAACAGGGTGTTATCGGCTTTAACGGACAGATAAACAGGTTTTTCCGGACGCGGCTGCGGCTGGCTGGAAGAGGCCGGAAGGTTCACCTTCACGTCCACGGTCGCCAGCGGCGCTGCCACCATAAAGATGATCAGCAGAACCAGCATAACGTCGATAAACGGCGTAACGTTGATTTCATGCATTTCACCATTATCATCGAGATTTTCGTTAAGACGCATCGCCATCGGGGATTAACCTACACGCAGTTTCTGAGCCGGACGAACAGGGCGCGCCTGAGAGCTGGCTTCCAGGTCCAGATCGCGGCTTTGCAGCAGCAGAACCTGTGCAGCAACGTCACCCAGTGACGCTTTGTGGCCACCGATCATACGAGCAAAAATGTTATAGATAACAACCGCAGGGATGGCTGCAATCAGGCCAATCGCCGTCGCCAGCAGGGCTTCTGCGATGCCCGGCGCCACAACCGCAAGGTTCGTCGTTTGCGTCTGCGCGATGCCGATAAAGCTGTTCATGATGCCCCACACCGTACCAAACAGGCCGACGAACGGGGAGATAGCGCCGATGGTGGCAAGGAAACCATTGCCACGGCCCATATGACGGCCAAATGCGGCGACGCGGCGTTCCAGGCGGAAACCCGTACGCTCTTTAATGCCTTCGTTATCTTCGCTTCCTGCGGAAAGTTCCAGTTCATTACGGGCTTCGTTAATTAACACCGTGCTGAGACTTTTAGGACCAAAAGCATTTGCCATTTCGCAGGCTTCATCCAGCGAGCGGGCGTTTGCTAATTGCTGCTGTTCACGCTTGATACGGCGCTTTTGGGATGAGAGCTCAACGCTTTTGCTAAAGAAGATGGCCCAGGTGACGACAGAGGCCAGAATCAGGCCGATCATCACAATTTTTACCACGATGTCGGCATGCTGATACATGCCCCAGACGGAGAGGTCCGTCTGCATCAAATTATTCGTCACTCTTACTCTCCACCGCGAAAATAATACAAAATCTGAGCATAATAATATCAAAACGACACCGAATTGATAGTAGTTCTCATTAGTATTTACAGAGTGCCTGTATTTGTCTATTCATTCCTTGCGTTTACGCAGTAAAACCGGACGGTTGCCGGATTTTCAGCTTTTTTTGTCAACCTGCGGAAACGGCATGAGGCATGTCGTGTAAACCGTGTTAAGTTATGTTTAGACATCCAGACGGTTAAACGGGGTAGGAAAAATGGCAGCGAAGCACATTGAAACGGCGCTGATAAATGCCGGGCGCGATAAAAAATTCACCCAGGGTTCGGTCAATAGCGTCATTCAGCGCGCTTCATCGTTAGTCTTTGAAACCGTAGAAGCCAAAAGAGAGGCCACAGCCAACCGGGCAAAAGGCGAGTTATTTTACGGGCGTCGCGGCACCCTCACCCACTTTTCTTTGCAGGAAGCTATGTGCGAACTGGAAGGCGGAGCAGGCTGTGCGCTTTACCCTTGCGGCGCCGCCGCCGTGGCAAACGCTATTCTGGCCTTTGTCGAACAAGGCGATAACGTACTGATGACCGGCACCGCCTACGAACCCAGCCAGGATTTCTGCACTAAAATTCTCGCTAAACTTGGCGTCACCACAACCTGGTTCGATCCTTTGACTGGCGCAGGCATCGCGGATCTGGTGCAGCCCAATACCAAAGTCGTTTTCCTTGAATCGCCGGGCTCCATCACCATGGAAGTTCACGACATACCGGCAATTGTGAAGGCGGTTCGCAGCGTGGCGCCTGAAGCTGTCATCATGATAGATAACACCTGGGCGGCGGGCATCTTATTTAAAGCGCTGGATTTCGGTATCGATATTTCAATCCAGGCGGGCACTAAATATCTGATTGGTCATTCCGACGCGATGGTCGGCACCGCGGTTTCCAATGCCCGCTGCTGGGAGCAGCTGCGTGAGAACTCCTATCTGATGGGCCAGATGCTGGATGCCGACACGGCTTATATGACCAGCCGTGGATTACGCACGCTGAGCGTGCGTTTACGTCAGCATCAGGAAAGCAGTTTAAAAATTGCCGAATGGCTGGCTGAACATCCCTTAGTAGAACGCGTGAATCATCCGGCGCTCCCCGGCAGCAAAGGCCATGAAGTCTGGAAACGTGACTTTACAGGCAGCAGCGGTTTATTCTCTTTTGTGCTAAAAAAACGCTTAAACGATGAACAGCTCCAGCGCTATCTTAATCATTTTCAGTATTTCAGCATGGCTTATTCATGGGGAGGCTACGAATCGCTTATCCTTGCCAGTCAGCCGGAGGAATTGGCAGAAATTCGTCCGGCAGGCGGGATAGATTTTTCAGGAACTTTAGTTCGTGTCCATATCGGACTGGAAAACGTAGAGGATCTTCAGGCCGATCTGGATGCAGGTTTCCAGCGCATAGCCTGAAGTTGCCAGATTTGGACACCTGAAAAGACAAGAAATTGTTTGCCGCTGTGATTTGTTGAGCCCGCGATCAAGGTGCCGCGGGCTTTTTAGCGTTACACTGTATTTAAAATAAGTTTCGTCTTACTTCAGGCGAACTGTCCAGGCGGTTCCACAGGATTTTCCATGGCTGTAATACAAAATATCGTCCAGGCGCTTTGGCAACATGACTTTGCCGCCCTGGCAAACCCTCATGTGATTGGTGTTGTTTATTGCGTCATGTTTGCGACGCTGTTTCTGGAAAATGGGTTGCTGCCGGCTTCGTTTCTCCCGGGAGACAGCCTGCTGCTGCTGGCGGGCGCGCTGGTGGCCAAAGGGGTGATGGATTTTGTCCCGACAATGGTAATCCTGACCACGGCTGCAAGCCTCGGCTGCTGGCTGAGCTATTTACAGGGCCGCTGGCTGGGTAATACCAAAACGGTGAGAAACTGGCTGGGGCAACTGCCCATCCAGTATCACCAGAAAGCCACGCATATGTTCGACAAACACGGTCTGCTGGCGCTGCTTGCCGGGCGTTTCCTGGCGTTTATACGTACCCTGCTGCCAACCATGGCGGGTATTTCCGGCCTCAGCAACCGCCGTTTCCAGTTCTTTAACTGGCTGAGCGCGCTGCTGTGGGTTGGCGTGGTGACGAGTTTTGGCTATGCGCTGAGCATGATCCCATTTGTAAAGCGCCATGAAGATCAGGTGATGACCTTCCTGATGATCCTGCCCATCGTCCTGCTGGTTGCCGGCTTGATCGGCACGCTATTCATAGTGCTCAAAAAAAAAGTTAGGCTCGCGTAAGTGATTTTCCGGCCCCGGCCATTCGTGCCGGGGTTGTTACATCATACGCATACGCGCCGCATCCTCGCCCGGCGTTACGCCAAAGTAGCGCTTAAACTCGCGGCTAAACTGCGATGCGCTTTCATACCCCACCCGCACCGCCGCGGTGCTGGCTTTTAACCCGTCGTGTAAAATCAACATTCGCGCTTTATGCAGCCGATAGCTTTTCAGGTATTGCAGCGGCGAAGTGCTGGTTACAGATTTGAAGTTATGATGAAACGCCGAGACGCTCATGTTTGCCTCAGCGGCAAGCTGGTCAACGGACAGGTTCTCGGTGTACTGCGTTTCGATGCGCCTAAGCACGCGGCTTATCAGACTGAAATGCGTCTGACGGCTGACCAGCGCCAGCAACGCTCCGCCCCGTGGTCCGGTGAGAATGTGATAGAGAATTTCGCGGATAATCTGTTTGCCAAGAATGCGCGCATCCAGCGGATGTTCGAGCACATCTAACAGGCGCTCCACCGCACACAGAATTTCCTCCGACAGTTCGGCAGAGTTAATCCCCGTGGAACAAGCCTGCGGATGGAAGAGATCGTCTTCGCCAATATCCATCAGCAGATCCTGAAGCTGCAAAATATCGATATTGATACGCACGCCCGCCAGCGGCACCTCCGGCGTCGCGAAAGTTTCACATTCGAAGGGTAAGGGTACGGTGAGCAGGAGATATTCGTTGGTATCGTAGCGAAACACGCGATCGTTAATATAGCCTGTTTTATGCCCCGAAAAGAGAATCACGATCCCCGGCTCATACATCACCGGCGTTCTGGCATTAGGCGCTGTACCGTACAGCAGGCGCACATCAGGGATCGCCTGAAGCGCATCATTTTTATTTGTTATCAACTGATTAATCTTCTGCGTTAGCTGCTGGCAAATCGTTTTTCGGTTCATTTACATCCGCTCCCCAACTCTTTTTTGGCTACCTGAGTGTGCGATGAATACGTTTTTTTCTCCAGCCTTCTGCAGAAATGGGCAAGACAAAGGCAGGAATATGCATTGAGAGATAACGCTCGTGAGCCGACAATGAACGCCATCAAAAAGCGACAAACAGTATCTGTTTTCACCCACTTAACGGGAATCTGATAATGAACAACTTTAATCTACATACCCCAACCCGCATCCTGTTCGGTAAAGGCGCAATCGCCGAATTACGCAACCAAATCCCTGCGAAAGCCCGCGTGCTTATCACCTACGGCGGCGGCAGCGTAAAGAAAAACGGCGTGCTGGATCAGGTCTATACCGCGCTTGAAGGTCTGGACGTGCGGGAGTTCAGCGGCATCGAGCCAAACCCAACCTATGAAACGCTGATGAAAGCGGTGGAAGTGGTGCGTAAGGAGAAAGTAACTTTCCTGCTGGCGGTAGGCGGCGGTTCCGTTCTGGACGGCACCAAATTCATCGCCGCTGCGGCTAACTACCCGCAGGAGAAAGATCCATGGAATATCCTGCTGACTCGCGGCGATGATGTGGAAAGCGCCATTCCTATGGGCTCCGTGCTGACGCTGCCGGCAACCGGTTCTGAATCGAACAAAGGCGCGGTGGTTTCTCGCCGTGCTACCGGTGACAAACAGGCATTTATGTCTGAGCACGTTCAGCCTGTCTTCGCTGTTCTCGATCCGGTTTACACCTACACCCTGCCTCCGCGTCAGGTTGCAAACGGCGTAGTGGATGCCTTCGTGCACACCGTTGAGCAGTACATCACTTACCCGGTAAACGCAAAAGTCCAGGACCGCTTTGCAGAAGGCATCTTATTAACGCTGATTGAAGACGGCCCCATTGCGCTTAAGGAGCCAGAGAACTACGACGTGCGGG
>DALYUA010000243.1:0-4938 GCA_031993245.1 Buttiauxella sp.
ACTGACGTGGTAAAACGGATTGTCTGACAACATCCTTTGCTCCTGAAATAAGGTCAACAAGCTTACGAATTATGATTTATTGATTGTAGGGCGGATAAGCGGGAGCGTCATCTGCTGATATGTGACAGCGCTCTGGGCTGCCCTTACAACTTCAGTTATCGTAAGCCCTTCCCGGCATGCTAAGGTATTACGACATAAAAGCGTTGAGGAACAGTGACATGATTATTATGGTAACCGGCGCCACCGCTGGCTTTGGCGAGAGCATTACCCGTCGTTTTGTACAAAATGGTCATAAAGTGATTGCGACCGGCCGTCGCCAGGAGCGCCTGCTGGAGCTGAAAAATGAGCTGGGCGACAGCATTCTGACGCTACAGCTGGACGTCCGTCACCGCGCGGCTATCGAACAGGCGCTGGAGCAGTTGCCAGCCGAATGGCGCGACATCGATATTCTGGTGAATAACGCAGGCCTGGCGCTGGGAATGGAGCCGGCTCATAAGGCCGATCCCGACGACTGGGAAACGATGATCGATACCAATAATAAAGGCCTGGTATATATGACCCGAGCCGTCCTGCCAGGCATGGTGGAACGCAACCGTGGACATATCATCAACATCGGTTCTACCGCCGGAAGCTGGCCGTATGCCGGCGGCAACGTGTATGGTGCGACCAAAGCTTTTGTACGTCAGTTCAGCCTGAATTTACGTACCGACCTGCATAAAACGGCCATCCGCGTGACCGATATCGAACCGGGTCTGGTAGGCGGCACCGAGTTTTCCAACGTGCGCTTTAAAGGCGACGACGGAAAGGCGGATAAAACCTACGAAAACGCCAATGCGCTGACGCCGGAAGACGTAACGGAAGCCGTCTGGTGGGTGGCAACGCTACCAAAACACGTCAATATCAATACGCTTGAAATGATGCCGGTAAGCCAGACCTTTGCCGGGCTTAGCGTATACCGCGAAGAATAACGGCCTTCCCTGCCCGGCGCGCTGTCCGGGTATGGGAGATTTCGCAAAAAAGTGTTAAATTTGCATAGGTTTTCTAAATAAGAAATAAAGACATGCCTTCATCTTCGGTTCTCAATCCTACGCTGCCTGTTAACCAGCAAATTTATCGTATTCTGCGCAGCGACATTGTTCGCTGTTTAATTCCGCCCGGCACCCCGCTTTCGGAAAAAGAAGTTTCCGTTCGTTTTGACGTTTCCCGTCAGCCCGTGCGGGAAGCTTTTATTAAGCTTGCGGAAACGGGTCTGGTACAGATTCGCCCCCAGCGCGGCACATACGTGAATAAGATTTCCGTCAACCATGTGAAGAATGGCTGTTTTATCCGCGAGGCTATTGAACGCGCCGTGGTGAAACGTGCCGCAAGCATGGCGACAGAAAGCCACCTGTATATGCTTGAGCAGCTCTTAAATCAGCAGCGTGTTGCTATTGAACGTAACCAGCTGGACGATTTTTTCCAGCTCGACGATGAGTTTCATGAACAGCTGGCGCTGGTGGCCGATTGCCGCCTGGCGTGGGATACCATTGAGAACATCAAAGCGACGATGGATCGCGTGCGCTATATGAGCCTGGACCATGTCTCCCCACCGGAAATGCTGCTGGCGCAGCATTACGCTATTTTTGAAGCGCTCAAACATCATGATGAGGCCGGTGTGGATCAGGCTATGCACCGACATCTGCATGAGATCAGCCAGTCGATCCTGTTGATCCGCCAGGAAAACAGCGAGTGGTTTAGCGAAGAGTAAAGCAGTCATACCCACTCTGGCGATTTCAGCGTGGGCTTAATTATTTTCTCATCCACTGCCCGTTGATACCGCGCACGCACTCGCCCGCTTGCGCGCGCGTCACCAGCTTTTGTCCGGCAAGCTTCGCAACTTCATCCACGGAGATGTTATTGCTGTCGGCCAGTTGCTGATAATGCGACGCCCTTGCCTCATTGATGCTTTTCACCAGCGCCAGCGCCTCTTTATCCTGCCTGACGGGCGCGATGTAGCCGCTCAGCGTTTCCCCCACCAGCCCCTGCTGGCGCGCCTCGTTCAGCGTTATGGCCCACAGCGGCTGGCTGAGCAACAGAGTACAAACCAGCGCGCCTTTGATTATGGTTTGCATAATTTAACCCTCATCAGAACAGATCGCTGCGGCTTTTGAGCAGATTTTCCACATCTTTATCCACCTTGATGTGAATTTCATGCTCGATTTTAACGTTCATATTAATGGTGATGGGCTCTTTCGGCGTGGCGATTTCAATGCGCGGCGTACAGCCCGAAAGCATCAGGGTTCCGGCCGCCAGTCCTGCGGCGATAAAAATTTTCATTTTCTTTCCTCACATGCTTTGCCGGGCGGCTGGCAGCGCACATCCGGCAGCGCGGCGTGTTGTTCCAGCCAGGCCTGTAAATTATCGCCAAAGCGCAAACTACGCCACAGCGTAAAAAGGTTTTCCTGATGGGTATAGTTAAGATTGACGATATTTTTCTTGTCCTGCACGTGGCTTATCCCCGTTACGCTTGCGCTCATTGACAACACGCCCAGATTATCTAAGTTAATTTTCGTCCACGAATGCGAAATCTCCATGTAACGCAGCCAGTTTATGGCCGCGCCCGCCGCCATATTATTAGCAACGATGGCGTCAGCCATGTCTTTATCCATGCGAAACGTCATGGGGCCTGGGTTGGTGAGCCAGCCGTCTTTGATGATCCATTGCGGATGGTTAAGCCACAGCGGCAGCGCGCCGGTAACGCGCCCGGACATCGTAAACTGTTTGGGATTAACCGCGGTGATTAACTCACTCGAGGAAATATTTTGTAGCCGCAGCAATGCGGCGTCCCGCTGCGGCAGCCGGAGCTGCTGCATAAGTATTTTGCCGCCCAGTATATCGACGCTGACGTTGCTTAGCGTCAACGGCTGCGTGTCGCTCCACGGATACCAGCCTTCAAGATTGGCGGTAACGTTTTGCGCGGTCACCTGATTTTTTATCTCGCCGATACGTAACGTTACCGGACCATGCGTTCCCAGATGCCAGGTCGAATGGCTAAAGCGGAACGGCAGAACAAAGTCGACGCCGTTGATCTGGTTATCCGGCAGCCATGCGCTTCCGCCCTTCACTACGCCGTGCCCGCCGGCTTCGAAGCCTTGCCCGCTTGCGGCGGAAAAGGCGATTTGCGCATAAAGATTGCCGTCTTTCAGATCCAGCTTCCAGTCCGGCGGGATCAGCGGCTGGAAAACAATCAGCGACTGTTCTGGCCACCAGGCGTTACCGCGCAGGCGTTCGCCATCCCAACGGCCTGTTACACGCACCGGGCCGATCCTACCGGCATGGAGGTCGCCCTTAAACTGAAACGAGGAGGGGTCTTCGCCGTCGACGCTGAATTTCAGCGTTGAGGCAGGTAGCGTGCTGCCGCCGGTAAACGTTGTGCTACCCGCATCCAGCGACAGAGCGCCGGTAAAAGAAGGGTGTTCCTCCGCGCGCTGCCAGTGAACAGGTTTTTCCAGCACCAGACGCGGCTTGTCCATCAGCATGGAACCATACTGCAGCTTGTCGAATCCCGTTGAAAGTGAGGTCAGCTCTATAACGCTGTCATGCCACTCGCCCTTACCGCTCACATCCCAGCGGGCGTTCATCGGTGTGAAAGCACCGTTGCCCCAATAGCGCCACCGCCACAGTCCCGCATCCGGGAGGAAATTAACGGCTTTGCCATCAAGATGTAAGACAAAGTTGCCCATTTCACTTTCGTGAGCGCGAATAATGGCCTGTAGCCGCCCGTCCACGCCCTGCTGCGTGAGGCGCACGCCCGCCAGCGGCCAGCGGATTTCGTCGATGTCCAGCGAATCAATCACCCGGCCACGAGAACGTAACAGCGCACCAGGCCTGAACATTAGCTGCGGATCGGTCAGGGCGCCGCTTAACTCGCCAGGCAGTACCGCATAGAAGATGAGCGCGTCTTGCTTGGCTTCGCCTGTTAGCTGTAGCGGCAAAGCGCTGTTTGTCATGCTCAGTTTGCCCGGCCCAATGTTCAGTACCGCGTTGCCCTTACCTGCCCGGCCTTGCGTTACCACGTTCATGCGCCCGCTAAAGGTGGCGTTTTCCAGCCCCTGTTGCCAGTCATCCACGCGCAGGGCGATGCCGCCACGCAACGGAAATCCCTGATACGGCCAGTGCCACTGCCCACCGTTGATTTCAAAAATCTTCCGGCTGATTGTCCAGGGCAACGAGACCAGCGGTTCGCCGCCGCCTGCTTTGCGCAGCGTTAAAGCGCCCTGATCTTCACGCCAGTCAAGCACGGCGTTAACAGGCTCTGGTTCCTGCGGAATGCGCAGCGCGGCGGTTATATGCCCCTGCTCCGGCAAACCGTTCGGCACCAGGGGAAGCGTGAACGTGCCGACCAGTTCAATCGGATCCATCCCTTCGAATGCGCTGAATTTCAGCTGCTGTAGCTCAAGCGCCTGACCTTTCAGCCTGGCGTCAACGGTTAATAACGGGCCGGAGTAATGCACCTCCTGACGGTCTGGCGTCAGCGAGACGCGCAACCCGCCGGCAAACTGTTGCCACGGCGTGACGTTCACTTTATCAATAGTCAGCAGCGTATAGGGCAGCATGGACTGCCATTGGGCAAGCGTGCGCGGCGCGGTAGGGCTGGAATCATCGGCGGGAATTTTACCGATACAGTCGGGATTAAGGGTGAGTTCGTCTACATGCAGCCGCCAGCGGCTCGGGTGGCTCAGGCTGGCGTTTTTCAGGTTTGCCAGTTCGCAATCCCCGGCCAGATAACGAAGATCGGGAATATGAATTGCCCCACGGCTCAGACGCGGGCTGGCCTCCATGGCGATTCGTGTACCCTGCGGAAGCCAGATGCCAGCAAGCGTCGGCAGCCAGTTAGCGATGGTCAGCAGCAGCGTCAGCGGAAGCAAGATAAGTATCAATGCGAGGGCAACAATCGCT
>DALYUA010000243.1:4948-5351 GCA_031993245.1 Buttiauxella sp.
GGCTTTATATTTACCCTTCATGGGCGGTTAATATCCTGATTCAGCGACAATTTATGCCGAAATATGCAATGATTCTGTCATGATTCGGGCCGGGCGTGAAGTCACCGCCATCGTCTAAGCTTAGATGAGCGACAACAGGCGAGCCTCTCCCGCTTGTTAAAACTTATTTTTAAAAATTGTAAGAATATTTTAAGCATGTTAATTTTACCTTAAATCGTTCTGGAGAAAAGTCTTATGAAACTGGCCGTGTATAGCACAAAACAGTACGACAAAAAGTATCTGGAGAATGTTAACCAGGAATATGGCTTTGATATTGAATTTTATGACTTCCTGTTAACGGAGAAAACCGCCAAAACCGCCCACGGCTGCGACGCCGTGTGTATTTTCGTTAATGACGATGGCA
>DALYUA010000244.1:0-5343 GCA_031993245.1 Buttiauxella sp.
AGGGCAAAATCGTTGCAGAAGGGCGTGCTATCGGCCATCGCATCGGCGCCGGGCAGGTGAAGGTTATTCATGATATCAGCGAAATGAACCGCATCCAGCCGGGCGACGTGCTGGTAACCGACATGACCGACCCGGACTGGGAGCCGATCATGAAGAAAGCAGCGGCTATTGTGACCAACCGCGGCGGGCGAACTTGCCATGCGGCGATCATCGCCCGTGAACTGGGTATCCCTGCCGTTGTTGGCTGCGGTGATGCCACCGAACGCATGCAGGACGACCAGAACGTGACGGTTTCCTGTGCGGAAGGCGATACCGGTTACGTTTATCAGGATCTGCTGGATTTCAGCGTGAAAAGCTCCACGGTTGATACCATGCCGGACCTGCCGCTGAAAATCATGATGAACGTCGGTAACCCGGACCGAGCTTTTGACTTCGCCTGCCTGCCGAACGAAGGCGTTGGTCTTGCGCGTCTTGAGTTCATTATCAACCGTATGATTGGTGTGCACCCGCGTGCGCTGCTGGAGTTTGACCAGCAGGAGCCTGCGCTGCAAAACGAAATACGCGAGATGATGAAGGGCTATGACGATCCGGTTGAATTCTACGTCGGCCGCCTGACGGAAGGGATCGCAACGCTTGGCGCGGCATTCTGGCCGAAGCGTGTCATCGTGCGTCTGTCGGACTTCAAATCTAACGAATACGCCAATCTGGTGGGCGGCGAGCGTTATGAACCTGAAGAAGAGAACCCGATGCTGGGCTTCCGTGGCGCGGGTCGCTATGTAGCGGACAGCTTCCGCGACTGCTTCGCGCTGGAATGCGCCGCAATGAAACGCGTGCGTAACGAAATGGGCCTGACCAACGTTGAAGTGATGGTGCCTTTTGTACGCACCGTAGCGCAGGCGAAAGCCGTGGTAGAAGAGCTGGAGCGTCAGGGCCTGAAACGCGGCGAAAACGGGCTGAAAATCATCATGATGTGCGAGATCCCGTCCAACGCCCTGCTGGCGGATGAGTTCCTGCAATACTTTGACGGTTTTTCTATCGGCTCCAACGACATGACCCAGCTGGCGTTAGGCCTGGATCGCGACTCCGGCGTGGTTTCCGAACTGTTTGATGAGCGTAACGACGCGGTGAAAGCGCTGCTGTCGATGGCTATTAAAGCGGCGAAGAAACAGGGTAAATACGTTGGTATTTGTGGACAAGGCCCGTCGGATCACGAAGATTTTGCTGCCTGGCTGATGGAAGAGGGGATTGATAGCCTCTCCCTGAACCCGGATACCGTGGTGCAAACCTGGCTGAGCCTGGCTGAAATTAAAAACTAAGTTTCTACTTTCTTCACTAAGCCCGTCTGCAAAGGCGGGCTTTTTGCATTCTGTTCCTCACTTCATTTGCACCCCGTCACATTTATCATAAAAAGCAAAAAATCATAATTTGTCTGGGCAATTCGGCAATTGTTGCCCTGACGGAAATTAACCAATACTGGAGGCTGAAAATAAATGCCGCGAGAAGTCATGCGGATGGTTGAACTATTTTGTGCCCGATAAATAAGGTCAATAATAATGAATGCCTCCACCGTTCTCAGTACCAAAGATAAAATTGGTTATGGCCTCGGCGACATGGCCAGCGCATTAGTCTGGCAAACCGCCACGTTATTCCTCGCTTATTTTTATACCGATGTGTTTGGTTTGCCGGCAGCTATTATGGGCACTATGTTTCTGGTAGTGCGCGTAGTGGATGCTTTTGTCGATCCCTGTATTGGTGCGATGGTAGACCGCACCCAAACCAGACATGGCCGGTTCCGCCCCTGGCTTTTATGGTTCGCTATTCCTTTTGGCGTGAGCTGCCTGATCACTTTTTACGTTCCGGATGTCGGGCCTACGGCAAAAATTATTTATGCCTGCGCTACTTACAGCATACTTAGCCTGGTTTATTCGGCTATCAATGTTCCTTACTGCGCCATGCCTGGAGCGTTAACGCTCGATCCGCGTGAGCGGCACTCCATCCAGTCCTGGCGCTTTGCGCTGTCTTTTATCGGCGGGCTGATTGTCACGGTTATTGCGCTGCCGCTAGTAGACTGGTTAGGTAACGGTAATCTGCAAAAAGGCTATTTCTATGCCATGAGTTTAATGGGACTGCTTGGCGTAGGGTTATTTTATTGCTGTTTTGCGATGACCAAAGAACGTTATTCCCCACGAAACGACACCTCAGGCTCAATGGCTGGTGATTTAAAACTGCTGGCTAAAAATAGCCAATGGCGAATCGTTTTCGTCTTCAATATTTTACTTTTAACCGCGGTGGTAACCCGTGGTTCCGCCACAATGTATTACGTGAAATATGTTTTATTACGCCCCGATCTGGTTTTTGCTTTTATCGTCTCGGGCATGATTGCATCTTTACTGGGCGCGCTGCTTTCTGAACGTCTGTTAGGAAAGTTTGACCGCGTGCGGGCCTACCAATGGACAATTGTCAGCTTTGTTATTTTCGGCACGGCGATTTTCTTTATTCCCCCAACGGCTATCTGGCTTATTTTTGGTCTTAACCTGGTGTTCAGTTTTATTCAGAACCTCACCACGCCGCTGCAGTGGACGATGTTTTCTGACGTGGTGGATTACGAAGAGCACCGCACGGGTCGCCGCCTTGACGGACTGGTCTTTTCAACCGCGCTGTTTGCCATCAAGTTCGGACTGGCGCTCGGCGGGGCGGTGGTGGGATGGATCCTCGGCATGGTCGATTATCTGCCCAACCAGCCAACCCAGTCGGCTTCTGTACTGAGCACCATCAACGCGCTGTTTACCGTCATTCCTTCGGTGCTGTTTATTGCCATGGCGCTGCTGCTGTTTATTTATAAGCTTAACAGTCGCACGGTCTACAGCATTGCCAGCGAGCTTGCTGCTAAACGCCAGGTTCGCGATGACGCACCGTCTCTTGCCCCCGCAACACAGGAGTAATCTATGTCCGCCATTTACAAGGATCCCCATCGTCCGGTTAACGAACGCGTTGCCGATCTTCTCTTACGCATGACGCCGGCAGAAAAATTCGCGCAGATGCACGCGTACTGGCTGATTTTATCGAGCGACGGCAATCATCATGAACGAACCGATTTAAGCGATGAGTTTTCAGGCGTAACGGAGCAGGCGGGCCTGGCCGAGCGTTTAAAGCTGGGCATAGGACAAATTACCCGCCCGCTGGGAACCCATATCGTCGAGGCAAAAGAGGGCGTGCGGGCGGCCAACCGCCTGCAAAAAACGCTGGTTGAAGAGACGCGCCTCGGTATTCCCGCGCTATTTCATGAAGAGTGCCTGGTGGGTTTGCTATGCAAAGACGCCACGCTGTTTCCGTCATCGCTTAATTACGGATCGACCTGGGATGTGGAATTGATCGAACGCGCCGCCGCCGCGATTGGCCATGAAGCACGCTTAACCGGTTGCCATCAGGGGCTTGCTCCGGTACTTGATGTATCGCGGGACGTGCGCTGGGGTCGAACAGAAGAAACCTTCGGGGAAGATCCGTGGCTGGTGGGCATGATGGCCACGCACTATGTAAAAGGCCTGCAAGGTAAAAATCGCGAGCTGCTGGCAACGCTCAAGCACTATGTCGGCCATTCGTTCAGCGAAGGCGCACGTAATCATGCGCCCGTGCACCTTGGCTTTTGCGAACTGAATGATACCTTCCTGCTGCCGTTTGAAATGGCGGTGAAGTTAGCTAACGCCGGCTCCGTGATGCCCGCCTATCACGATATCGATAATCAGCCAGGGCACTCGGATGAGTTCCTGCTCACTACCGTACTGCGTGACCAGTGGGGGTTCGACGGCCTGATTGTGGCAGACTACGGCGGCGTCAGTTTGCTTCATCAACATCATGGCGTTTCGCATGACGCGGCCGAGTCGGCGGCCCTGGCGTTTAATGCCGGTCTGGATGTCGAACTGCCCAAAGACGACTGCGCTCGCCATCTGGCGCAGGCCGTCGAGCGCGGTTTAATTACCATGGAAAAAGTTGATGAAATCGTCGCCCGCGTGCTGAAAGAAAAATTCCGTCTTGGCCTGTTTGAGCATCCATATGCCGATGAAAATAAAGTTGAGCTGCAAAGCAAATCCACGGTGCGGATCGCGCGCGAAGTGGCAACCCGTTCAGTCACGCTGCTTGAAAATGACGGCACTCTGCCGCTGAAAGGCAAGCCGCGCGTGGCGGTAGTGGGGCCAACCGCGGACGATCCGCTGGCGCTGCTGAGCGGATACAGCTTCCCGGTGCATCTCATTATCAGCGACATGCTGGAGCAAACCTCGCAGGTGGTGACGCCGCTTGAAGCGTTACGCGAACGGCTAGGCAGCGATAACGTTCGCTATGCCAAAGGCTGCCATATTATTGAAAAACGCATGGCTGGCGCGCCGGTTTTCCCTGGTGACAGCGGCGGTAAACCAATGCAACAGTCACCGGTTTCATTCGATACCAGTTTGATCTCGGAAGCCGTCGAAGCGGCGCAGCAAAGCGATGTTGTGGTGCTGTGCGTGGGCGATTTATCCGGCCTGTTCCAGAGCGGCACGGTTGGCGAAGGTTCGGACACGGATAGCCTTGCGTTACCGGGCGTGCAGCAGCAGTTGCTCAACGAACTGCTGGCAACGGATAAACCGGTCGTAGTGGTGATGACGGGTGGCCGCCCTTATAACCTGGGCGGGCAGGAAGATAACGTTGCCGCGCTGCTGATGACCTGGGCGCCAGGGCAGGAGGGCGGTCACGCTATTGCAGATGTGTTGACAGGCCAGGCAGAGCCAGGAGGACGACTGGTGGTCTCCGTGCCGAAAAGCGCGGGCGCCATGCCTTATTACTACAACCACAAGCTGAAAAGCGGCGGTACGCCTTTTGCCTTCCACTTCGGGTCACGCTATCCGTTTGGCTATGGCAAAACCTGGACTACGTTCGACTACGGTACTTTGAAACTGCCAGATGCCGCGGTTGCGAATCAGGGCGGCGATGTTTGTGCGAGCATTACCGTCACCAACAGTGGAACGGTCGCGGGCAGCGAGGTTGTGCAGCTTTATGTCCACGATAAAGTGGCTTCCATGGTGCGCCCGG
Organism: Buttiauxella sp.; assembly: GCA_031993245.1. Taxonomy (GTDB): domain Bacteria; phylum Pseudomonadota; class Gammaproteobacteria; order Enterobacterales; family Enterobacteriaceae; genus Dryocola. Next base: position 5,065 of record DALYUA010000244.1, read on the forward strand.
TTCAGGAGCTAAAAGCTTTCCAGCGGGTGTATCTTGAGCCGGGGCAAAGCGCTGAGCTTTCGTTTGTCGTCCCAACCGATATGCTCAGCTTTACCCGCCGCGATGGGCAGCGCGTGGTAGAGCCGGGCGAGTTTGACATTCAGGTGGGGGCGTCAAGCGGGGATATCCGCAGCAGCGGCATTGTAACCGTGAGCGGTGAGACGCGTGTCATACAAGGCAACTGGCGGATGGTAAGCCACTGCGAAGTGAAGCGGTAATTTGTATCGGAAGGCGGCGTGC
>DALYUA010000245.1:0-5325 GCA_031993245.1 Buttiauxella sp.
ATATCTTATCATAACCCTGGGACATAATCCGAACGCTCTGCTATACTCCGCCGCGTTTTCCGTTCTTTAACATCCAGTGAGAGAGACCGATGCATCCGATGCTCAACATCGCCGTGCGCGCTGCGCGCAAGGCGGGTAATTTAATTGCCAAAAACTACGAAACTCCGGACGCTGTTGAAGCGAGCCAAAAAGGCAGCAACGATTTTGTGACTAACGTTGATAAAGACGCCGAGCGTCTGATTATCGAAGTTATTCGTAAATCTTATCCGCAACACACCATCATCGCCGAAGAATCAGGCGAGTTAGCGGGTACCGAACAGGATGTGCAATGGGTTATCGATCCACTGGATGGCACTACCAACTTCATCAAACGCTTGCCGCACTTCGCGGTCTCAATCGCTGTTCGTGTTAAAGGCCGTACCGAAGTCGCCGTGGTTTATGATCCGATGCGCAACGAGCTGTTCACCGCCGTTCGCGGTCAGGGCGCACAGTTAAACGGTTATCGTCTGCGCGGCAGCACTGCCCGCGATCTCGACGGCACTATTCTGGCGACAGGTTTCCCGTTCAAAGCTAAACAGCACGCTACTCCTTATATGAATATCGTGACCAAACTGTTCACGCAGTGTGCGGACTTCCGTCGTACCGGTTCCGCCGCGCTGGATCTGGCCTACGTTGCCGCAGGCCGCGTTGACGGTTTCTTCGAAATTGGTCTGAAGCCGTGGGATTTTGCCGCAGGTGAACTGATTGCGCGTGAATCTGGCAGCCTGGTGTGTGATTTCACCGGCGGCCATAACCATCTGATGACCGGCAACCTCGTTGCAGGTAACCCACGCGTAGTAAAAGCGATGCTCGCTTCTATGCGTGACGAGCTGAGTGAAGCGCTGAAGCGTTAATTTAGCAAAATGCCTTCCTCACCTGAGGAAGGCATTAAAAAGGACGAATCCCCCGCATCGCCGGTTGAGCACTCAGCCACATCACCACCGCCGCAAATATTAAAATTACGCTTCCCGCCAGCGCAAGCGTCGCCCAGCCGATTTGCCGCCACAGCACCGGCGCTTTATTACCGCTCAGGCGAACCGCATAAGTACGAAAACTGTGCACCAACAGCGCAAGGCCAGAAATAGTGACCGAGGTACCTGCCGCCATCGCCAGCACGGAAAGCATTCCCCAGCTAAATACACCAATCACTTTACTAAACAGCAACACCATAATCGCGCCGGAACATGGGCGCATCCCCATCGATAAAACGATGATCACGCGGGCACGCCAGTCCTTTCCTGCCGCCAGTTGTTCTTTTGTTGGCAAATGCTGATGCCCGCAGCCGCAATGAGCGTCGTGAACATGATACGTGGTGAAGGCGGTAAATTTTTTCGGCTTACGCAGCGCCTGCAGTAGATTACGAAGCGCGCGCGCGCCAAGCATCGCACCCAAAATGCCGACTAAAATATAGCTACTTTTTTCCAGCCAGAAACTGCTCATATGTAGCTCGCGCGACGGTAATTTCAGAACGCCCAGCACGACGACCACCAGCGCTATCGCCACTAATCCCTGTAACAGCGAGGCGGCGAACGTCAGGTTCAGGCTACTTTTCAACTGCGAGGGATGAGTGGCGAGCCATGTCGTTATAACAACCTTGCCGTGCCCCGGCCCCAAAGCGTGCAGCACGCCGTAAACAAGGCTGAACGACAGTAAAGACCATCCCGCCCGCGCGGGGTTTTCCGCCACCTGGTGCAGCAGGCTGCTTAACTGCTGATTAATTGCTTTTTGCCATGCGGCGCTATGAAGAAGGATTTGCGGCCAGTATTGCCAGACGGCATATAGCGCACTCATCGACACCAGCAGGAAAAACGCCAGCGGCCACATATGCAGCAAGCGTCGGGTATGAGGCTTTGCAGAGAAAACTACTGACATTGTAACGTTACCTGCTGAGCAAATTGTTTACCCAGATCCATATCTTCCGGTGGCGCATCGGCCTTATCCAGAGACTGGGCAAATGCCAGCGTATCTTCCGTGGGCTGGGGAGTTTTCACAAAAATTTTGCAGCGCTGCGCCAGCTCATCCGGCAGCTTTGCATCCGTGGGCTGGTCATAACTCATATCAACAAAATAGGTTGGATCAAAGGTAGCAAAAGTATAAGTTTGCCCCGGCAAAGGCTGCGGATGCGCCAGCGGCAATATAAAAGTAAGCACCGCCTGATGATTAACCCGTGCCAGGCTATATTCGGTAGGCAAATTATTGAACTTCACTTTCTCACCGTTATGCCAGAATTCGGTAAAGTAATGCTGCCCCAGCACGTTAGCCATCACCTCAGCGGCCAGCGTCTTCCAGACAGGTGAATCCGGCTTTGCATCACCCGCGTCATACAGTAGATCTGCTGAAGTGATTTCATCCATCGTCCACTGCATTTCCAGGCCGCTCATTTGCCCGTCTCGCGCCATCACCGTGGTCACAAGCGTAATGAAGCTGTGAGGATGCGCCAGCGCAACGGGTGCCCAAAGCGCCGTAGCAAGTGCGATCGTCCTTGTTTTGTTATACGGATTCCTGCGCATTTTCCCCTCAGGCAAAAAATTCTGTGAGCCAGTCATAATTCCGCAATTAAAAAGCGTGAATGCAGCGATCTGCATCAAAAGCTTTAGCTATTCTTAGCAATAATCACTATAACTGGACCCCTACGGATGATGACACTGCTCTCCCCTCCACCATCTGTGCTCTCCAGTCCGCAGCGACGCTGCCACCTGCTTTTGATGCTTTATCTTCCGGGTCAGGCGGTGACCCCGGAGATTCTGGGCAGGATTAATGGAGTAGACAGTATTAAAGCCCTGCAAGATATAGCCGACACCGGCGATGAAATCCAGCGTTATCACCGGCTGGCGATGATCACCGAGCCCGATGGCAGCTACCGGATTGAAGGCACGGCCCTCAACAGACGCCTTTGTTTATTGCACTGGCTGCGACGGGCGCTGCGTCTGTGTCCACACTTCGTGCAGCACCACTTTACTCCGGCTCTTAAAGAACAGCTCAGAAAGCAGGGCATCACAAAAGCCCTGTATGACGATACTAACCTCCAGGCGCTGGTAAGCCTCTGCGCTCGCCGCCTGCAGCGTCAGTTTGATAGCCGCGATGTCCAGTTCTTAAGTCTGTTTTTGCAGTATTGTCTGCATCAGCATCAGCTGGGGAATACGCCGGAGTTTAATGAAAAACAGCGTGAATGGACGCGCCTGCGCCCGGAATACCTCGCCGCACAGGAAATCGCCCGGCACTGGACGCGTCGTGTAAAGCAGCCTGCTCACGAAGAAGAACAGCTTTTCCTTGCCCTGCTGTTTCGGATGCTGCGCACCCCGAATCCGCTGCGCGATAATCATCAGCAAGATTTACGCCTGCGCGCGTCTGTCTCTGCGATGATTGCCCGTTTTCACGAGCTGGCGGGTATGTCGTTCAGCGATGAACAGGGACTAAGCGACCGGCTATATATTCATCTTGCCCAGGCTCTTGACCGCTGCCTGTTTGCTATCGGCATCGATAACAGCCTGCCGGAAGAGGTCACCCGTCTGTATCCAAAGCTGATGCGAACCACGCGGGAGGCGTTTGGCGCCTTTGAAGCGGATTATGGCGTCTTGTTCTCAGACGAAGAGGTGGGCCTTGTGGCGGTGATTTTTGGTGCCTGGCTGATGCAGGAGAACGATTTGCAGGAAAAGCAGGTACTATTGCTGACGGGAAATGATGCCGAGCTGGAACAGCAGATCGAACAGCAGCTTCGCGAATTGACTTTGCTACCGCTGAATATTAAGCACCTGACCGTGCACGGTTTTCAAAAAGAGGGCGCGCCAAAAGAAGTGGTGCTGGTTGTGACGCCCTATTCAACCAGCCTGCCGCTCTATTCGCCTCCCTTAATCCACGCTACGCTGCCGCTGGGCGACCAATTACAGCAGCATATTCGTGAAATTCTGGAGGCTTAATCTGGTCTTGCCGCGACTCGTGGACGCAGCACGAGCGCCGGCAACGCTACCAGCGCCATAATCCAGAACACCCCGCCCTGCATATGCTGGTACAGGAAACCTGAGAACATCGTCATGATGGCGATCCCGCCGCCCATGGCTACGGCCGAATAGACCGCCTGCAGACGAATCACCTCGCTACCCTGACGCGCAGAAATATATCGCATGGCCGCCAGATGGCAGACGGTGAAGCTCCCGCAATGCAGAATCTGTGCCGCAATCAGCCACGGCAGGTCGGTGGTCCATGCCATCAGGCTCCAGCGCAGAATGCCTGCCGCGCCGGAAAGCAGCAGCAGGTCACGAGCGCCCCAGCGGCGAAACAGCTTGTTGCTAAGCGCAAAGACGACGATTTCCGCCACCACACCCAGCGACCATAAATAGCCGACCACCGAGGCAGAATATCCGGCGCCCTGCCAGTAAATGGCGCTGAACCCGTAATAGGCGGCGTGCGCCCCTTGCAGCAGAGACACACAGGCAAGGAAACGCCATGAGCTGAATATCAGCGTTTTCCAGGCCTGCCAGCCTGCGGCTTCTTTTTGTCGTGATTCCCCCTGTGGCATCACCGATGGGCGTAACAACATGCCAATCAACATGGAAGCCACGCCGATACTGAGCAGCACCAGAATCGCCTGGTAGCTGAACGCGCTGACCAGCTTGCCGGTTATCGCCGACCCGATGACAAACGCCAGCGAGCCCCACAGGCGCACACGCCCGTAATCCATAGTGATTTGTTTTTGCCAGGTCCCGGCCAGGGCATCCGTAAGCGGCACCAGCGGTGAGAAAAAGAGGTTAAACCCAACCATCACGACCAGTAGCCAGGCTGTCGTTTGTCCGAACCAGAAAGCCACGGCAAAAAGCAACGTAAGCAGGGCAAGCAAACGGAGAGCAAACACTAGTCGGGAAGGGTCGGTGACGCGTGGCGCAAGAAGCAGGCTACCAAGGAAACGCGCGATTAAACCCGCGCCCAGCAGAAGCCCGATAGTTTCAGGCGGAAGACCTACTCCGGTAAGCCAGACGCTCCAGAACGGCAGGAAAATCCCGTAACTAAAGAAGTAGGTAAAATAACTGAGCGCCAGCCAGCGCGTAGAGTGCAAAACCATGATCCCTCCCGTTTTGGAGGCGATAGTGTGGCGGAGCGCCGGCTGGCTTGCAAGCTATCATTAACAGGTTAATAACACTCACACATTAAGAGGTTATTTGCCTCACAGGACCTCGCCTATTCCTGCACGGGGCGAGGAGACTCCGCGCCATGCTGTTGCGCCATGTGGGCTTCCAGCGCTTCAAGGCTGACGCCTTTGGTTTCCGGAACGTAACGGCGCACGTAGACAAA
>DALYUA010000246.1:0-5307 GCA_031993245.1 Buttiauxella sp.
GCCTGGATTTCAGCAACGATCCGCTGTTGCAGGGGCGTCTCTTCTCCTATACGGATACGCAAATCAGCCGTCTCGGCGGGCCAAACTTCCACGAAATCCCGATTAATCGCCCGGTCTGCCCTTATCATAATTTCCAGCGCGACGGCATGCATCGCATGGATATCGACAGCAACCCGGCTAACTATGAACCAAACTCTATCAATGACAACTGGCCGCGCGAAACGCCGCCGGGGCCAAAACGGGGCGGCTTTGAAAGCTATCAGGGTCGTGTTGAAGGGCATAAAATTCGCGAGCGCAGCCCTTCGTTTGGTGAATATTATTCCCAGCCGCGTCTGTTCTGGCAGAGCCAGACGCCGGTGGAACAGCAGCATATCATCGGCGCATTTAGCTTCGAGCTTTCCAAAGTGGTTCGCCCTTACATTCGCGAACGTGTGGTAGATCATCTCACCCATATTGATATTTCGCTGGCTCAACCGGTTGCGGAAAAACTCGGCATTGAGCTGTCCGATGAACAAATGCATGTCGCGCCGCCAAAAGACGTTAACGGCCTGAAAAAGGATGCAAGCCTGAGCCTGTATGCGGTTCCAACCGGGAACGTCAAAGGTCGCGTAGTGGCCATTTTGTTGAGTGAAAATGCCAGAGCAGCGGATGTATTAGCTATTGTGCAGGGGCTCAAAGCGCAGGGCGTTCACGCCAAACTGCTCTTCTCAAGAATGGGGCAAATCACGGCTGACGATGGTTCTGTTGTGCCGATCGCCGCCACGTTCGCAGGTTCCCCGTCTGTCAGCGTAGATGCGGTAATTGTACCCGGGGGTAACTTAGGCTCAATTCTGGATAATGGCGATGCGGCTTATTATTTGCTGGAAGCCTAAAAGCACCTGAAGGTAATAGGCCTGGCCGGGGATGCCCGCAAGTTTAAAGCAAAATTAGGCATCGACGATCAGGGAGAAGAAGGCGTGGTGGAGGCCGATGACACGTCTGGTAATTTTATGAGTGAATTCCTGACATTACTTGCTGCACATCGAGTCTGGTCGCGCAGTAATAAAGTGGCTCATATTCCAGCCTAAAAAAACAGGCCATAACCCTTGCGGCTATGGCCTGTTTTCTCTGTTTTGAAATTCTGTTTCTTATAACAGAAATAAAAAAAGCCCGGGGACGATAATAATCGTTCCCGGGCTTTTTTATTCCTGCGCGTTAGCTGCTCCGGGTTAACCCATCTTCGCTATCGTAACGCACAGGTAACGTATTATTTAGCTGTAATTACAGCGCAACCACGTTTGCAGCAGCAGGGCCTTTAGCACCGTTTTCAACGGTGAATTTGACCTTCTGGCCTTCTTCCAGCGTCTTGAAGCTGTCGCTCTGAATAGCGGAGAAGTGCACGAACACATCTTTGCTGCCGTCGTCAGGGCTGATAAAACCGAAGCCTTTATCAGCGTTAAACCATTTTACTAAACCAGTCAGTTGGGTAGACATAGATACTTCCTCAATAAATTTTCATCGCTACGTTGTAGCACCATGGTCTGCGTTTCAGAATAACTTATGGACTTTAGGAGGAGACTCACGGAGAAGAGGTATCTGAGGATAACGCTTGAACTGAGAACTGCTTTACTAAAATGCTTTACATAAGGTCTGATTAACAAACCGAGGTGGCTATTAACGCACGAGGCTGTTCTTTAAGCAAGCTTAATTTCGCGCCAGTCCCGCCAAAGACATTTCTTTACTTTCACCGCTTAAATAACGAGACGTAAAAAAACCGCCTGCAGGCAGGCGGTTTTCAAAATTCAATTAGTTTTTAGGCGCCTGGGGATCGGTATCATATTCCGCACAGCTCTGATAACCGGAATTCATTACATGACCGGTTTCATCAAGAGCGACGAAATAGGTTTCGGTTTTACCGTCACGCTGGCCCAGAATATAGGTCTGGCAGGTACCACGAGCATGAATCATCGTCACTTCTGAGGAAGGTTTACCCGCTACCTGCTGTACTTGTTCACGGCTCATGCCTTTCTTCACATCTTTTACGACGGGCGTGGCGACCTGATCTTTAGTACGATCGTAAGCGGTACAACCTGCCAGCATAGTCATCACAGCCGCTGCACTTAAAATTCCTGCTAAAGTCTTGTTCATATTATATCCTCGTTTTATCGCTATAGTACTTATGCGTGTAAAGTAAGCCTGGAATATAAAAGAACATTTTTCAACTTGTTAGCTAAAATGAATGGAAATTAGGACAATTGGCTATAGCCGCGTAAAGGGGACTTAAATGCGCCCTGTCAGGTCGATTGTTAAGCCGTCCCGGCCCTGGAGCCTTGTCGTTTTAGCCACAAAGGGGTAGTTTTAAAAGATCTGTTTTCTTTGCTGCCTGCACGTTGCAGGTACACCGTAACCGGAGGGGTTAAATGGCTCTGCAACAAGAGATTATTCAGGCTTTAGGCGTAAAACCACAGATAGATCCGCAGCAGGAAATCCGCGTCAGCGTCGATTTTCTGAAAACGTATCTGCAAACCTATCCGTTTATTAAAGCGCTGGTGCTCGGCATCAGCGGCGGTCAGGACTCAACGCTTGCCGGCAAACTCTGCCAGATGGCTATCAACGAACTGCGCGCGGAAAGCGGTGATAAAAGCTATCAGTTTATTGCCGTACGCCTGCCGTTTGGCGTGCAGTTCGATGAACAGGACTGTCAGGACGCCATCGCTTTTATTCAGCCCGACCAGGTGCTAACGGTGAATATCAAAGCAGCCGTATTAGCCAGCGAAGAAGCATTGCGCGATGCGGGCATTGAACTGAGTGATTTTGTACGCGGCAACGAAAAAGCCCGCGAGCGCATGAAAGCCCAGTACAGCATCGCCGGCATGACCCACGGCGTGGTGGTCGGCACCGACCATGCAGCCGAGGCCGTTACAGGTTTCTACACCAAATATGGCGACGGCGGCACCGACATCAATCCGCTTTTCCGCCTCAACAAACGCCAGGGGAAATTGCTGTTAAAAACTCTGGGCTGCCCGGAGCATCTTTATAAGAAAGCGCCAACGGCGGATCTTGAAGACGATCGCCCTTCTCTGCCGGATGAAGTTGCGCTCGGCGTCAGCTATGAGAACATCGACGATTATCTGGAAGGTAAACAGCTTGATGGCACCATCAGCGCCCTGATTGAAGGCTGGTACACCAAAACGGAACATAAGCGTCGTCCGCCGATTACCGTCTTTGACGATTTCTGGAAAAAGTAACTAACGTTGTTCGGGCGGATAGTACAAGCTTATCCGCCCTTCTTTTGAGAGACACATGGACAGTTCTTCGCAACGTGCCACCCTTTTCGGCTTTCTGGCCATTCTTCTGTGGAGCACCTCCGTTGGCCTGCTGCGCAGCATCAGCGAACAGTTTGGCCCCGTTGGAGGCGCAGCACTCATCTACACCGTTAGCGCCGTTTGCCTGTGCCTCGCACGGGGGCTTCCCAGGATTCGCGAGATGCCGCCCCGCTATCTCTGCCTCGGTGGTGCGCTGTTCGTAACCTATGAGATCTTTCTTGCCTTAGCTATTGGGCTTGCCCACAGCCGCAGCCAGTCCCTTGAGCTGGGCATGATTAACTATCTTTGGCCCAGCCTGACTATCCTTCTGGCCTTGTTTATCAACCAGCAGCGTGCGGGCCTCTGGCTGTGGCCCGGACTTGCACTCTCCCTGGCGGGCATTATTCAGGTGATGAAGGGAGACGGAGTCTGGTCGCCCGCGCAGATGTGGCAGAACATCTGCGATAACCCTCTGGCTTATGGCCTTGCGTTTGCAGCGGCGTTGATTTGGGCGCTCTACTGCAACCTCACGCGCCGCTGGAGTCAGGGGAAAAATGGCGTCTCGCTTTTCTTCTGCGCTACCGCACTGGTGCTCTGGGTGAAATATGCTTTTGTCAACGAAGCGCCGTTGCATTTTACTTTTTCAGCCACCCTGCAACTGCTGTTTATGGGCGTTTCAACGGCCATTGCTTACTCGGCATGGAACCTCGGTATCCAGCGCGGCAATATGACGCTGTTAGCCACCGCCTCCTACTTCACCCCCGTGCTTTCTGCCTTCATCGCCAGCCTCTGGCTGGGTCTGCACCCCGGCTGGGCTTTCTGGCAGGGCGTCGCGATGGTGGTGGGCGGCTCGCTACTCTGCTGGCTTGCCACGAGGCGCCACGGTTAAATTGCGGCTTTTTTGCGCTCTGCTTCCCTGATAGACTGTACAGGCAACCAGTATTCAGGAGTTAACCAGTGGTAAGGCGTGTCAGCGCACCGCGCATGCAGTTTGAAGCAGCAGCAGTTTACGAATATCCCGAACATTTACGCCCCTGGCTTGAAGATTTACCCAAAGCCCCCGGGGTGTATATCTTTCACGGTGAAAGCGATGTCATGCCGCTCTATATTGGCAAAAGCGTCAACATCCGCAGCCGCGTGATGTCTCATTTTCGCACGCCTGACGAAGCAGCTTTGCTGCGTCAGTCCCGCCGCATTACCTTTATTCGCACGGCAGGTGACCTGGGCGCGCTGCTGCTTGAAGCACAAATGATCAAAGAACAACAGCCGCTGTTTAATAAACGCCTGCGTCGCAACCGTCAGCTTTGCTCGCTTCAGTTTGAGGGCGGCAAACCACAGGTGGTTTACGCCCGCGATGTGGATTTCTCCCTGCAAACAAACTTATATGGACTTTATGCCAACCGGCGCGCCGCACTGCAAACCCTGCAAACCCTGGCAGATGAGCATCAGCTTTGTTACGGCCTGCTGGGTCTGGAAGCCCTGAGCGCCGGGCGCGCCTGTTTCCGCGCCGGGTTAAAACGCTGCGCTGGCGCCTGCTGCGGGCGGGAAACCGTTGAAACGCATCACGCGCGTTTTCTGGCGGCGATGGAGCGTATCCGGGTAATCTGCTGGCCGTGGCGGGGCCCGGTCGGGCTAAAAGAATCCGGTCCTGATATTACCCAATATCACATTATCGATAGCTGGTTTTATCTGGGCTCGGTTGAAAATTTAGAGGAAGCGAACAGGCTCGCCGCGCCGCCAAAAGGTTTCGATAACGACGGTTACAAGATTTTGTGCAAGCTGGTGATGAGCGGAGACTACGATGTGGTGGAGCTTTCCCGCCCCACCGCTTCATAGGAAGTTACTTCATCATCGGCAGCTTTAACTCATGCTCCCGGGCGCAGGCAATCGCACTTTCATAACCCGCGTCCGCATGGCGCATCACGCCGGTTGCCGGATCGTTCCACAGCACGCGCCCCAGACGCGTATCCGCCTCCGGCGTGCCATCGGCAACGATTACCACGCCTGCATGCTGTGAGAAGCC
>DALYUA010000247.1:0-5305 GCA_031993245.1 Buttiauxella sp.
CGCAGAGCCAGAGGCTGAGATTGTTCCAGCAGGCGCCACAGTTGGGTCGGCACGAGAGAAGCATGAGTACAGCCCTGAAGCGCATCGCTAAGAGAAGGCAGATCGCGCACCACCATGCATCCACCGGCAAGCAGCCAGCGCCACAAAATCCCCTGCCCGGAAACGTGATACAGCGGTAGCGATAAAAGCCAGCTATCGTCTTGCCCATAATTCATCACGGACAAAACGCCCGCAGCGCTGGCAAGATGCGCTTCGCCGGTATGCACCGCAGCCCTGGGTAAGCCGCTGGAGCCGGAGGTTAACGTCATCGAAACCAGCCGCTGCGGCAACCAGTCAACCTGCCAGGCATTCCCTGGCGTGACGTTCAGAGAGTGATAACCGGGAACGGGTGACGCAGAACCAAGTACCAGAGCGTGGCTGAGGGTTAAACCGGGCAGCAATTGTGTGAGCAAACTATCCGGTAACTGCGGATTGAGCGGCAGGACGCGTGCCCCGCATTGCAGCAATGCCAGCCAGCAGAGCACCGCTTCTGCGCTGTTTTTCGCCCTTAAGGCAACGCCCTGTTCTTCGCAAACGCCCTGCTGCCTGAACCCGTCGGCCAGCGCATCAACACGCTGACAAAGCGTTTGCCAGTCGAGAGTTTCATCCGTGAGCTTTAGCGCCGGGGATGTTCCACAAATCGTTGCCCATTGCTGCCAGGGCCAGGTAACAAAATTCATATAACGCGCTCAAGACTCTCAATTTGCCAGCAGGGTAAAGGGCTGCCCGGCCACTCGCGTACCAGCTGCGCCTGCATCAACGAAAGCGTATCCAGACCCGGCACGGTCTGCGGCGTGAGCCACGCGGCGATTCGCGCCAGTTGAGTCAGCCCAAGGCTGGATTCAACAGACGAGCTGATCACCGCCGTTAACCCCAGGGCGTGAGCCTTTTCAACCTGCGCACGGACTTTCACCAGGCTACCGGTAAGGGTTGGCTTAATCACCACGGCGCTCAAACCCGCTTCTGCAACAAATTCAAAATCTGCCTCACGCAGGCTTTCATCCCAGGCAATGGCAATGCCTGTTTCACGAGAAAACTCGCGGGACTGTTCGCGGGTTTTGCACGGTTCTTCAATAAATGCGATGCGCGGGCGCAATGCCGGATTAACGTATCTGGCAAACTGCTGCGCTTTTAGCGGCGTCCAGCCACGATTGGCATCTAACCGCAATCGCAGATCGGGCACGGCTTCCAGCAGGAGATTAACCACCATGCCGTCGCGTACGGCTTCGTACAGACCGACTTTCACCTTCGCCACTTTTTCGCCGGGCATCGCTGCCAGCATGGCAAACAGTTCGTCCGGGTCGCCGGTACAAAGCGGTGCGGCACGGTAATCGGCAGCCGCTGGCAATTCGCCGCTGATTTCCGCCAGCGCACAGCTAAGGCCAAAAGCAACGGACGGCATTTCAGGCAGCACAGCGTCGGTGCCGGATTGCCAGGCGGCGAGCCATTCCAGCGCCGCCAGCTTTGCCTCCTCCACCGTTTCGACGCTAAAACCCGGCAAGGGAGATATTTCGCCCCAGCCTTCTTTATCGCCCTGCGTCAGACGCACCAGCAGACCGTCACGCGTTTTCAGACGCTGTTCGCGCAGCACCACGCCTGCATCCATCGGCACCTGAAAGCGCCACAGTCCCACGCTTCGCATTACGGATTCCGTTTGAATTTGCTGAAGTCCGGCTGGCGCTTCTGGTTAAACGCGTTGCGCCCTTCCTGACCTTCTTCGGTCATATAGAACAGCATGGTGGCGTTACCCGCCAGTTCCTGAAGCCCGGCCTGGCCGTCGCAGTCCGCGTTCAGCGCGGCTTTCAGGCAGCGCAGCGCCATCGGGCTGTTTTGCAGCATTTCGCGACACCAGCGCACGGTTTCTTTTTCAAGCTCAGCGACCGGCACCACGGTGTTGACCAGGCCCATATCCAGCGCTTCCTTCGCGTCGTACTGACGGCACAGGAACCAGATTTCACGGGCTTTTTTCTGGCCGACGATGCGGGCCATATAAGACGCGCCCCAGCCGCCGTCAAAGGAGCCTACTTTTGGACCGGTCTGGCCGAAGATGGCGTTTTCCGCCGCAATGGTCAGGTCACACATCATGTGCAGCACGTGTCCTCCGCCGATGGAGTAACCGGCAACCATCGCCACCACAGGCTTAGGACAGGTGCGGATCTGACGCTGGAAATCCAGCACGTTCAGATGGTGCGTGCCGCTCGCATCCTGATAGCCGCCGTAGTCGCCGCGCACTTTCTGATCGCCGCCGGAGCAGAAAGCTTTTTCGCCTTCGCCGGTCAGAATGATGACGCCGATATTGTCGTCATAGCGGGCATCGGCCAGCGCGTTGATCATCTCTTTAACGGTCAAAGGGCGGAAAGCGTTACGCACTTCCGGACGGTTAATGGTGATTTTGGCGATGCCGTCAGAAGATTTGTGGTAACGAATATCGCTGTAATCTTCCGAGCAGTCCTGCCACTCGACGGGTGCGTAAAGCATTTGTTCATCAGGATAAATCATGGGGTGTCCTTAATAGGTTGACGCAATAAAGTCAGCAGGCGGGCACGGAATACAGCAGGATTTTCCCTGTGCGCGTTGTGCCCGGCCGCGGGAATAAGATGGGGTGAAAGATTCAGGCTTTCCGCCACGGCGCGGAATTTTTCATCCCGCTCACCACAAATATAATGAAAAGGAACGCGTGGCTTCTGTAAGCAAGCATGCAGGTCGGGCTGGACGCCAAGAGAGGTGGCTTCAAGCATGGTAGCGAGCGTCGCGGGATTGTTCTGGCCGCGCAGTTTGATTAACTCATCCCGCTCTTCATGAGTCAGCGAGCTGAATACGGGCTGCTGATACCAGTCCATCAATACTTCCCTGAGCGGCTCCTGAAGGAGGCGCTGCGCCCAGGCGCGGTCCGATGCCTGCCGGTTTTTACGGGCAACAGGATCGGTAAGCCCGGGATGGCCGCCTTCGACAATCAGCCCGCGCAAACCTGCGTTTTCACGCTGACAAGCGTGATACATCGCCACGCGTCCACCGAGCGAGTAGCCCACCAGCCAGTACTTTAGTATGTTGTAACTAATGAGCGTTTTACGCAGCAATTTATCGACGGCAGGAAATCCATCCGCAGTAATAGCAGCCGACCCGCCATGGCCGGGTAGATCCACACGTAACTGCGGCCAGTCGGCAAAGGCTTCGTGAAAGGCGGCCCACTCCTGCCCGCTGCCCAAAAAACCGTGCAGCCAGACCAGGCAAGGTAAACCAGCCTGGCGGCCAGAAGTGGCTACGGCGTGCAGAATCATGCCTGGCTAACCTGTGCAAGCAAGTTCTGTAGCGTCTGCGCGCCGTCCGTTTCCGGTACGGTGATTTCGACAATGGTGGCCTGCGGCCAAAGCCATGCTCTGCTCATCACCTCCTGCAGTTCGCTCCACGAGCCCGGATTGTAATAAGCCAGGCTAAACATTGCCGCCGCGTGGGCGAAATTCACATCCTGCGGCATACAGTAAAAGCGTTCCCGCTCTTGCGCAGGCGTTGGAAGGAGCGAGAAAATTTGTCCGCCGTTGTTATTTACGATCAGCAGGACAAAGGGGGCGGAAACCTTGCGGAGTAATGCCAGAGAGTTCATGTCGTACAGCGCGGAGAGATCGCCAACAATCGCAAGCGTGGAACGGGCGGTGGCGCGCTGTACGCCAGCGGCGGTGGATAATAATCCGTCGATGCCGCTCGCCCCCCGGTTGCTGTATACCGGGTAACCCGCCGGTAACTGCGCAAACGCATCCACAAGCCGCACCACCAGGCTGTTACCGACAAACAGTTGCCCCGCCTCCGGCAGCAGTTCAGGCAAGCGGGCAGCCACCTGCGCTTCACCAAATTCAGCGGTGCCGAGGGCAACAGCGTCCTGCGCAAGACGCGCCAGCGGCGCCAGTTTTTCTGCCCAGGAAGGACGTTTTTCGGCAGGATGCAGCTCCAGCCAGTCAGCAATAGCGCAGGATAAACGGCGGCCGCGATGGTTAGCAGGATCGAGCCTGCCGGGGAGCGGATCGATAAGCCAGTACTCTTCCGGCGAGCAGGTCGCCTGCCACTGCAATACGCGTTTGCCCGTCAGGCTGCTGCCAAACTGGATAATAATTTGCGCGCGCGCCAGCTCCGTCGTCGCCTGGCTGTTACTCAGCCAAAGGTCGGCGCAGGGTAAAGGTTGCCCGGTTTGCGAGAGCACATCGCCTATCAGCGGCCAGCCAAGTATTTTTGCCCATGCCGCCACTCGTTCGCCCTCTTCCGCGCTCATGCGTCCGGCAACGACAACGCCACGTTTCTGCCGCCAGAAAAACCAGTCGCGCTGTTTGACGATTTCACTGGCGTAGATTTCTCGCAGCCACGGCTTTTCACTTTGCCACCAGTCGCCCAGCGTTTGCTGCCAGCTAACCCCGGCGTCATCCGGTGCGCCGTAAAGCGGCTCCGCAAACGGGCAGTTGATGTGCACGCCGCCGCCTGTTTGCTGGCCCAGGGCGCTATCGATAGTGGAAACCAGCCAGCTTGCAGGAATATCCTGCGTGGGGCGAGGCAAGTTCACGCTGAGGGTTGGGTGCGAGCCAAACATTCCCGGCTGACGGATAGCCTGGTTTGCACCGCAGTCGATAAGCTCCGGCGGCCGGTCTGCCGTTAAGAGGATTAGTTTTTCACCGGTAAGCCCCGCCTCAATCAGCGCAGGATACAGATTGGCTACCGCCGTGCCGGAGGTGACAATCACCGCGACAGGCTGGCCGCAGGCTTTCGCCAGGCCTAATGCGAGATGCCCCAGACCGCGCTCATCAAAATGGGTATGGCAAATAAAAGCCGGATTTTCTGCAGCTGTTAAGGTCAACGGCGTAGAACGGGAGCCAGGGGCAATGCAGACGTGGCGCACACTGTGGCGGGTGAGCGCTTCAAGGGTTACCTGCGCCCAGCGGCGGTTAAAAGAGCTTATCGACATGTTCAGGTCCTGAGTCAATTTTGCTGACTCATTATAATTATTGCTGGAGTGAATATATTGATATGAACCGGTAATGTGTCATTCAGAAGGCTGTTCTGGTCAATAAAGTGCGTAATCCGGCGGCTTTATTTTCTATTTCCTGCCACTCCTGCGCCGCATCTGAACCCGCGACAATGCCCGCTCCGGCATAGAGTCTGACCGTAGCATCAATGATTTTTGCCGAACGTAGCGCGACACAAAACTCCGTTTGATGACGGGAAAGATACCCCGCCGATCCCGCGTACCATTCACGCTCGAAAGGTTGAAAGTCATTAATGAATG
>DALYUA010000248.1:0-5297 GCA_031993245.1 Buttiauxella sp.
TACGCCTTTAATGAATGCAGGCGTGTTGGTGATACGGGTGACCTGGTCGTAACCGCGGATTTCCTGCACCTTCAGGATGTCGATGCCGTACTCTTCGTCACCGAGAGTAAACACCAGGAACTCCTGTCCTGATGGCTCCCCGGTCAATTTAGTCACATTGGTTAATCCGTTCATTTGAGTACCTATTTTAATCTTCAGGAAAGGGCGGCAGTGCCGGCCAGACGTTGTTCACGGTTTAAGTTTTGCAGCGCGGAAACATCAACAATCAGCGCAACGCTGCCGTCCCCAAGGATGGTGGCAGCAGAAATTCCCGGCACTTTGCGATAGTTACTTTCGAGGTTTTTCACCACGACCTGATGCTGACCAATCAACTGATCCACCAGCAGCGCATAGCGGCGGCCCGCGCTTTGCAGAATAACGACGATGCCTTGAGTCGCCTCGGTTTTCGCCCCTTCCACATCAAAGAGTTTCCATAGTTCCACCAGCGGCAGGTATTCCCCACGCACTTCAAGCACGCGCTCGCCGCCCGCCAGCGGATGCAGATCGTCATCCTTCGGCTGTAGCGATTCCATCACCGCATTCAGCGGCAGAATGAAGACTTCATCGGCGACTTTAACGGACATGCCATCAAGGATGGCAAGCGTCAACGGCAGCATAATACGGATGGTGGTGCCGCTGCCTGCTTTGGACTGGATCTCAACGTGGCCGCCCATCTCCTGGATGTTTCGTTTCACCACGTCCATACCGACGCCGCGGCCTGACACATCGGTCACCTGCTCGGCGGTAGAGAAGCCCGGCGCGAAGATCAGCATGCCAACCTCATCGTCAGACATGTTTTCGTTCACCGCCATGCCCTGGGAAAGCGCTTTGGCCAGGATACGCTCGCGGTTAAGACCGGCGCCGTCATCAATCACTTCGATGCAGATATTGCCGCCCTGGTGTTCGGCGGATAGCGTCAGATTACCCACTTCCGACTTACCGGCAGCGCGGCGTTTATCCGGCGACTCAATCCCGTGATCGAGGCTGTTACGCACCAGATGCGTTAACGGGTCGATAATGCGTTCAATCAGGCTCTTATCAAGCTCGGTCGAACTGCCCAACAGGGTCAGCTCCACCTGCTTGTTCAGCTTACCGGCCAGATCGCGCACCAGGCGCGGGAAGCGGCTGAAAACATATTCCATCGGCATCATACGAATCGACATCACCGATTCCTGCAGGTCACGTGCGTTACGTTGTAACTGACCCATGCTGGTAATCAGCTCGCCGTGGTTAACCGGATCCAGTTCGTTGGAGCGCTGGGCCAGCATCGACTGGGTAATCACCAGTTCGCCTACCAGGTTAATCAACTGGTCAACTTTTTCCACCGCTACGCGAATGCTGGTTGATTCAGCTACTCGTGCCGCAGGTTTTTCCGCTCGGCCGACAGGTTTTGCCGCCGGGGTTGCTATTTCCGCCACTGCAGCAGATTGTGCGGCGACCACGGCCGTCACTTTCTCTTCCACCACTTCTGCAACGGCTGCGCTCGCCGCCAGGGGCAGGAATTCAATCTGCTCAGGTTCGATGACAAAGCACAGCACGGCGGTGATGTCGTCAGCGCTGACGCTTGTTTCAAGCGTTGCGGTCACCGAGCTTTCACTTTTTTCAATGTCGCTAAGCGTGCCGAGGTTTGCCAGCTCTTCGAGCAGCAGATCGCGTTCGCTCGCTTTCAGCCCGCTGATAGCAACGCGCAGTTTGCCTTCGCCGGGGGCGACCTCGACTTTGGACGGCGTTTCATTTTCAACGACGGTCAGTTTAGCGGGCGCGGCTGCCGCTTCACCTTTGGCCTCAAGCGCCAGCTGACGCAGCGCTTTACAGATATAGTCGAAGCTCTGGGCATCAGGCTCCGTTGAGCTTTTATAAGCATCCAGCTGCTCTTGCATAATATCTTTGGTTTCCAAAAACAGGTTGATAATGTCGGTATTGAGCTGCATTTCACCGCGCCGGGCCTCGTCAAGCAGGTTCTCCATTAAATGGGTGGTCTCCTGCAGTACGGAGAAGCCAAACGTACCGGCACCTCCTTTTATCGAGTGGGCTGCGCGAAATATGGCGTTAAGCTGCTCTGAATCTGGCGCTTCAGGAACCAGGTTCAGCAGATGCTGTTCCATATCGGCCAGTAGCTCATCGGCCTCGTCAAAAAATGTCTGATAAAAATCGCTGATATCCATACTCACGCTATCACCTCGTACCTGGTTGTGGCGGTAAAGTGGACTGCGCCGGAGCCACGGCAGCAGGTTCTTTCAGAGTGCTTAACGGAAGGTTTGCGCTCTCTGCGTTTTCATGCACGATGGCTTGCTCGGCTTGTTTGTTTAGCACCAGCAAACTGATGCGACGGTTAATGGCATCTTCCGGGCCACGGTCGGTCACGCGCATCGTGGAGGCCATGCCCACCACGCGCAGCACTTTTCCGTCGGTTAATCCGCCGTACATCAGCTCGCGACGTGAAGCGTTCGCGCGGTCAGCGGAAAGCTCCCAGTTGCTGTAGCCGAGTTCGCCCCGGGCGTAAGGCAGATCGTCGGTGTGGCCGGAGAGACTAATTTTGTTCGGAATGTCATTAAGCAGCGGCGCGATGCTGCGCAGGATGTCGCGCATATAAGGCTCGACCTCCGCACTGCCGTTTTTAAACATTGGGCGGTTCTGGCTATCGATAATCTGAATGCGCAGCCCTTCCTGGACCAGGTCGATTTGCAAGTGCGGACGCAGCGCCCGCAGTTTTGGGTCAGCCTCAATCAGCTGATCGAGTTGGGTACGCAGGCGTTTGAGGCGGTTGGTTTCCATGCGCTTTTTCAGCTCGTCAATATCCGGGCTTTTTTTCACTTCCCCCTGCTGCTGGGTCACATCGTCGCCACCGCCGGGGATCGGGCTTTCGCTGTCGGCAATGCGCTGCCCGCCGGTTATTGCAGCGCTTAACGGCGTTTTAAAGTAATCGGCAATCTGCGCCAGCTCTTTGGGGCTGGAGATGGAAATCAGCCACATCACCAGGAAGAAGGCCATCATGGCGGTCATAAAATCCGCGTAGGCGATCTTCCAGGATCCACCGTGGTGTCCTCCGCCGTGGCCTTTGTGTTTGCGTCGTCTTACGACAACAATGGGATGGGCCTGATTCTTCATACTTCTTCTTCCGTGGCGCGCGCCTGGGCATTTGGTGAGCGGACGGCACGAACGTGTTCTTCTAATTCCACAAAGGATGGGCGCTCGCTGGAGTAGAGCGTTTTACGGCCAAACTCTACGGCGATGGGCGGCGCGTAGCCGTTGAGGCTTGAAAGCAAGGTCACCTTGACGCACTGCATCATTTTAGTGGTTTCAGCACTTTTCTGACGCAGAACGGTTGCCAGCGGTGAAATAAATCCGTAGGCCAGAAGAATGCCAAGAAATGTCCCCACCATGGCGTGGGCAATCAGTCCGCCAAGCTCTGCCGCTGGCCTGTCGGCTGATGCAAGGGCGTGTACTACCCCCATTACCGCAGCAACAATGCCGAATGCCGGCAGCGAGTCTCCCATTAATGCAAGGCTATTTGCCGGAATTTCCGTTTCGCTTTCGTAGGTTTCAATTTCTTCATCCATCAGGGCTTCAATTTCGAACGTATTCATATTTCCGCTGATGATCAGACGTAAATAATCAACGATAAAATCAAGCATTATGCCGTCGGCTAAAATACGCGGATAGCTGGCGAAAATTTCACTTTCTTTAGGATTTTCAATATCACGCTCAAGCGAAAACATCCCTTGTTGGCGAGATTTCGCCATCAAACGATAAAGTAACGCCATGAGATCCATATACATAGTTTTGGTGTATTTCGAACGGCGAAATAGCAGCGGCAGAGCTTTAAGCGTGCTCCGGATGGCCTTGCCATTATTACCAACGATAAATGCCCCGATGCCCGCGCCACCTATGATGACAAATTCAGCGGGCTGATAGAGCGCCCCCAGGTGACCGCCGGTCATCATATAGCCGCCGAAAACTGTCCCGAGTACGACCAGGTAACCTATTAATATCAGCACGAGTCAGTCCTTCTGCTGTGGAGTGTGGCAAGGACTTACAGGAGAGTGGCGTCTACGCTCGTGGTGCCGGCAAAAAAAAGCAGCGGTAATTGCTTACCGCTGCTGGAGTTGCTCGTACACAAGGCCTGTTACATCGCCTGTTCTACCTGTTCATCCAGCAGTTGTGGAATAATATCGGCAGTGTTTGTAGAAAGTTTACGTCTTTTTACCGCTCTTGATGGCGGCTGGCACAAACTGCAGGCGAAGCTGCCCGGAGGCTGGTGAGCATGGGTGATAAAGTTGCCGTTACAGCAGTTGCAGCGGCTTAACTGGAGCATCCCACTTTCAACAAACCGCACCAGCGTCCAGGCGCGAGTCAGCGCCAGAAGCGGGCCGTCGGCCTGTGAAGGACACTGCTCCAGATAGAGGCGATAAGCTTTAATCACCGCATCGACGCCGCTACATTGTCCGCTACGTAACAGGAATTGCCATGCGTTACAAAACATCGATGCGTGGATATTTTGCTCCCACGTCATAAACCAGTCGGTGGAAAAAGGCAGCATACCTTTTGGCGGCGGACTGCCGCGCAGCTCTTTATAAAGTTTTATCAAACGACCGCGGCTGAGCTGCGTTTCGCTTTCGAGCATCTGCAGCCTGGCGCCCAGAGTAATAAGCTCCATCGCCAGTTGTATGTCGTGTGCTTCCTGGACAATGCTTTTTACGCTCATTTTGTTACGCCCTTTTTTTCTTCGGTGCCTCGTCGCTGGCTGACACCTCATTTAATAAGCGGGTGGATAACAAAATACCCGTATGAATTTGTTGTAGATCATCCACACGCGACTCTTGCGTTAAGCGATTGATAGTCTGGTTATCGTTAAAACGGAACTGGCAAATCAGCTGATTGGTCTCCGCTAATTTCACCATCTGCGGCAGCGTTAGTTCTCTTAAGGTGTTTGCCATATCTTCGGCAATCCCTAAACGAAACATCGCCGAAGCTTTATCCTGACTAATAAGTCTTTGAGCAAGCAGTAAATATGACAAATTAATGTCATAAATATGTTTTAGTAACTCGGATGTATGCATTATTCCCCATCCCGAATAACCAACTATTCTATGCGGTTGAACCGCACCCCGTGATGTCCCCGGGCAAACCCGGTAAAAAAGTGAAGCAAACGTTACTGCCAAAAATGGATTAGTTGATGTCGCACGCTGAAAACGGCCCCGGTCTGGTAATAAGACGGCAGCATTGTTGTCAGAACGCGTAACCTCTTTCTTAATTCT
>DALYUA010000249.1:0-5268 GCA_031993245.1 Buttiauxella sp.
AACTGGTCGCTTACCCGGACACGCTGGTGGGCACCGACTCCCACACCACCATGATCAACGGTCTTGGCGTGCTGGGATGGGGCGTGGGGGGTATCGAAGCGGAAGCTGCGATGCTTGGCCAGCCGGTATCCATGCTGATCCCGGACGTGGTCGGCTTTAAGCTCGACGGCAAGCTTGGAGAAGGCATAACCGCAACCGATCTTGTGCTGACCGTCACCCAGATGCTGCGTAAGCACGGCGTTGTCGGCAAGTTTGTTGAATTCTACGGTGACGGACTGGATTCACTGCCATTGGCAGACCGTGCCACTATTGCCAATATGGCGCCAGAATATGGTGCGACGTGCGGTTTCTTCCCCATCGATGCCGTTACGCTTGACTATATGCGTTTGAGCGGGCGCACAGAAGACCAGGTTGCGCTGGTTGAAGCTTATGCAAAAGCGCAGGGCATGTGGCGTAATACCGGAGATGAACCGGTCTTTACCAGCACGCTTACTCTGGATATGAATGAAGTGGAAGCGAGCGTTTCCGGTCCTAAACGCCCGCAGGATCGCGTCCGGCTGGGCGAGGTGCCAGAAGCCTTTAACGCCAGTAACGAACTTGCCCTGAACACCGTACAAAAAGATCGCGCCCCGGTGGATTACACCATGGGCGGGCGCGAATATCAGCTTCCGGATGGCGCGGTAGTTATTGCAGCCATTACTTCCTGTACCAATACCTCAAACCCGAGCGTGTTAATGGCGGCGGGCCTGCTGGCGAAAAAAGCGCTCACGCTTGGTCTGAAACGCCAGCCGTGGGTCAAGGCTTCGCTGGCTCCCGGGTCGAAGGTTGTTTCTGACTATCTGGCGAAAGCCCGCCTTACACCCTATCTCGATGATTTAGGCTTCAATCTTGTCGGCTACGGCTGCACCACCTGCATCGGTAACTCAGGACCGCTGCCGGATCCTATCGAACAGGCCATTAAGAAAGGCGACTTGACCGTCGGCGCCGTGCTTTCCGGTAACCGCAACTTTGAAGGACGTATTCATCCGCTGGTGAAAACAAACTGGCTGGCGTCACCGCCGCTGGTGGTGGCCTATGCGCTTGCTGGAAACATGAATATTAACCTGACAACAGATCCGTTGGGTCACGATCGCAAGGGCGATCCGGTTTACCTGAAAGATATCTGGCCGAGCAATCAGGAGATCGCACGTGCGGTAGCTCAGGTCTCTACTGAAATGTTCAACAAAGAGTACGCTGAAGTCTTTGAGGGCACCGAGGAGTGGCGCAGCATCGCAGTCGATCGTTCGGACACTTACGACTGGCAGAGCGATTCCACCTATATTCGCCAGTCGCCTTTCTTTGACGATATGGAAGCAGAGCCGAAAGCGGTGCAGGATATTCATGGCGCGCGCGTGCTGGCAATGCTGGGAGATTCGGTCACCACCGACCATATTTCGCCGGCGGGCAGCATCAAGCTGGACAGCCCGGCAGGGCGTTATCTGCTGAACCGTGGCGTTGAGCGCCGGGACTTTAACTCCTATGGATCGCGCCGTGGTAACCATGAAGTGATGATGCGCGGTACGTTCGCCAACATCCGTATTCGTAACGAGATGGTACCCGGCGTTGAGGGTGGGATGACGCGCCTGCTGCCCGGCGATGAAGTCATGTCGATTTATGATGCGGCGATGCGTTATCAGGCGAAGGGGATACCGCTTGCGGTAATCGCGGGTAAAGAATATGGCTCGGGATCAAGCCGGGACTGGGCAGCAAAAGGGCCGCGCCTGCTGGGCATACGGGTGGTCATCTCCGAATCCTTTGAACGTATTCACCGCTCTAACCTTATCGGAATGGGGATTTTGCCGCTTGAATTCCCGGAGGGCGTAACGCGCAAAACGTTGGGGCTGACGGGGGAGGAAACCATTGATATTACCGGGCTCGACTCGCTCAAACCAGGCGCTATCGTTGCAGTGACGTTGTCACACACCGACGGTCGAAAAGAGGTAATTGAATGCCGCTGCCGTATTGATACCGGAAATGAATTAACCTATTTCCGCAACGATGGCATTTTGCATTACGTCATTCGTAACATGCTAAGGTAAATGAAAATCTCCCCCAGCGATGGGGGAGATTACGCTGTTATTCGGAAAGCAGATGGCCCATTTTAGCCGCTTTGGTATCCAGATAATGCGCGTTCTTCGGATTGCGGCCCACGATCAGCGGTACGCGTTCAACAATATTAATCCCGGCTTCGCTCAGGATTTCTACCTTCTTAGGATTATTCGTCAGCAGACGAACCGCATCCACGCCCAGCAGTTTGAACATATCGGCACACAGGGTGAAATCGCGCTCATCTGCGGCAAAACCTAACTGATGATTCGCTTCAACGGTATCGTAACCTTTGTCCTGCAGCGCATAGGCGCGAATCTTATTGAGCAGGCCGATATTACGCCCTTCCTGACGATGGTAAATCAGTACGCCGCGGCCTTCTTCAGCGATATGCGACAGCGCGGCTTCAAGCTGGAAACCACAGTCACAGCGCAGGCTAAATAATGCATCACCCGTCAGGCACTCGGAGTGGACACGAGCCAGAACGGATTCATCCCCGGTAATATCACCAAAAACCAGGGCGGCATGATCCTGCCCGGTTGCCAGTTCTTCAAAACCCACCATCAGGAAATCGCCCCATGGGGTTGGCAGTTTGGCTTCTGCCACGCGTTTAAGCTGCATGTGATTCTCCGGATACTTATTCTGGCACCCGCAGGTGCCTGCCAGCTTTCTGGCTTGTGCAATTATTATTGTCTATTTTGCCACAGCGCAGCTTGCTTCGCCTAATCGGCCGGGCGGAAAGCTATTTTTACTCTTTGATGATGCGCACGTTTATCCTCTTGTGCACTTTATCGGTTATCCTTGATTAATTTTATTTTTCAAGGAGGAGCAATGCGCGATATAGCAAAACGAACCGCGGCGGGCGCAGGAGCGTTGTTAATCATGCCGTTAACCGTTTGGCTTACCGGCTGGCGCTGGGAGCCGGGCGGCAACAGCGCCTGGCTTAAAGGGATGTTCTGGATAACCGAAACGGTCAGTCAGCCCTGGGGAATCATCACTCATGTGGTGCTGTGCGGCTGGTTTTTGTGGTGCCTGCGGTTCCGTCTTAAAGCTGCCATTATGCTTTTTGCCATCCTTGGCGCTGCGATCCTTATCGGACAATCCGTTAAATCAGTGATTAAGGATCGGGTGCAGGAGCCTCGTCCGTTCGTGGTGTGGCTTGAAAAAACGCAACATGTTCCCACCGATGAGTTCTACAATTTAAAGCGTAAGCAGCGTAGCGAACTGGTGAAAAGTCAACTGGCAGGGAATAGCGCAGTGCCACACTGGCTGCGTATGCACTGGCAAAAAGAGACCGGTTTTGCCTTTCCTTCAGGCCATACGATGTTTGCCGCCAGTTGGGCATTACTGGGCGTTGGCCTGCTATGGCCGCGTCGACGCGCGTTTACCATAGTTTTACTGCTGCTGTGGGCCACCGGCGTAATGGGGAGCCGGCTCTTACTGGGCATGCACTGGCCGCGTGATTTGGTCGTCGCCACGCTGCTATCCTGGTTGCTGGTGACCCTGGCCACCTGGCTTGCACAAAAATTATGCGGTCCGCTTTCTGTGCCGGTTCAGGAAGCTGAAGAAATAGTCGAAAGGGATGACGAGCCTTGAGATTATTGATTTAAACCCCATTTCTTATGAATTGGACGTCGCTAATGGATTCCCCGGACTCACCGGAAATGGTAATTTATACCGTTGAACAGCATTAGGGCATAACAGTCGCGTACGACCACATAACGGGAAGTAATGTGAAATATTTATTCATTTTCTTACTGGTGCTAGCGATCTTTGTGGTATCCGTCACTTTGGGCGCGCAAAACGATCAGGTAGTGAACTTTAATTACTTACTTGCTCAGGGCGAATATCGGGTCTCCACGTTGCTGGCGACGCTCTTTGCTGCGGGTTTTGTCATCGGCTGGCTCATCTGTAGCCTGTTCTGGCTGCGTGTACGCATCTCCCTTGCGCGCGCCGAGCGCAAAATTAAGCGCCTTGAACATCAAATTCCCATGGATTCCGTCGCGCCAGACACCACCGTCCCGGCCGTGAAGGAATAACCGGCGATGCTGGAGCTGCTGTTTCTGTTGTTGCCCGTGGCCGCCGCTTATGGCTGGTACATGGGCCGCAGAAGTGCGTATCAAAATAAACAACAGGAAGCGAATCGCCTGTCGCGTGACTATGTTGCCGGGGTGAATTTCCTGTTGTCTAACCAGCAGGATAAAGCGGTCGATCTCTTCCTGGATATGCTCAAAGAAGACACCAGCACCGTTGAAGCGCACCTCACGTTGGGTAACCTTTTTCGCTCGCGTGGGGAAGTCGACCGCGCCATTCGCATCCACCAGTCGTTAATGGAAAGCGCCTCCCTGACCTACGAGCAGCGGCTGCTGGCCGTTCAGCAGCTTGGCCGCGATTATATGGCCGCCGGTCTGTACGATCGGGCGGAAGATATGTTTGCCCAGCTGGTGGACGAAACGGATTTCCGCGTCGGCGCGCTGCAGCAGCTTCTGTTACTCCATCAGGCCACCAGCGACTGGCAAAAAGCCATCGACGTTGCCGAGCGACTGGTCAAGCTTGGGAAAGACAAACAGCGCACCGAAATCGCCCATTTCTATTGTGAACTTGCCCTGCAGCTGATGGGCAGTGACGATCTTGACCGCGCAATGTCGCTGTTAAAAAAAGGCGCGGCGGCAGATAAAAACTGCGCCCGCGTCTCCATCATGATGGGGCGCATCTTCATGGCGAAGGGCGAATACGCTAAGGCTGTTGAAACTCTCCAGCGCGTTATCGATCAGGACAGCGAGCTGGTCAGCGAAACGCTGGAGATGCTGCAAGTGTGCTTCCAGCAGCTCAACAAGCCGGAAGAGTGGGAGGCTTTCCTTAAACGCTGCGTTGAGGAGAACACCGGTGCCGTGGCAGAGCTAATGCTGGCCGGTATCCTGGAGCAAAAAGAAGGGGCGGACATCGCCCAGGTGTATATCAACCGCCAGTTACAGCGTCACCCTACAATGCGCGTCTTCCACCGTCTGATCGATTATCATCTGCAGGAGGCAGAAGAGGGACGCGCAAAAGAGAGCCTGATTGTACTGCGTGATATGGTCGGTGAGCAGGTACGCACCAAGCCACGCTATCGCTGCCAGAAATGTGGATTTACCGCTTTTACCATGTACTGGCATTGCCCATCCTGCCGGGCCTGGTCGACGG
>DALYUA010000250.1:0-5259 GCA_031993245.1 Buttiauxella sp.
AGGAGATGCTGGGCGCGCCGCCGGTGCTGCTGGTTAACCATGCGCTGCGTCCGTTGCTGGCTCGTTTCCTGCGTCGCAGCCTGCCGCAACTGGTCGTGCTTTCAAGCCTTGAGCTGTCGGACAACCGCAATATTCGTATGACCGCAACGATAGGAGCGAAATAATGCGTTGGCTGCTGGCGCTTGCGTTCCTGCCTTTGTTTGTTCAGGCCGCCGGTGAGGGTAGCTGGCAGGCCAGCGGCATGGGGGCGACGCTCAGCAATCGCGGTGTTGCCGCTTCATCCCGTGCGCTGGCGCCGTCTCAACCGGTTAGCGGCGTGATGACGCTTGTCGCCTGGCGTTATAAGTTGAATGGCCCAACGCCGGGCGGACTGCTCGTCAAACTCTGTTCGGTGTCACGCTGCGTGCCAATAGAGGGGCAGAGCGGCACGACGCGTGGCTTAACCAATGTGGTTGCCGGAGAACCGCTGCGTTTTGTCTGGGAAGTCCCGGGCGGCGGAAAGCTTTTCCCGCCGTTGCGCGTGCAGAGTAATCAGGTCATTGTGAACTACCGCTAAAGCGCCACTCGCTACTCCTGTTCAATGCCGCACTTTCGTTGCGGCATTCTCGTCTTTACCTCTCATTTTCAGCCTCATCTTTTGATAAAAATAAACCCTTGTTTTATAAATCGAGACGCGGATGTGGAGACTCTTTGTAATTTTGCCAGCATCCGTAAAGAGGTGGCAAAGACGAAAAGGTTTCTCACGCCCCATAATTTTACTTTAGCCGTGAAGGATTTCTCGCAGGCCCGCTTAAGGCCATGACTTGCAATCTCCCATAACAAAAGCAACGGGGTTGACGGCAATGATAAAACGTAAAATTGGACTGGCGAATTATCTCGCCTATGGATCGGGTGACTTCCTGGGGGCCGGGACGACAGCCCTGACGGCGGCCTGGCTGCTCTATTTTTATACCACTTTCTGTGGGCTCACGCCGATTGAGGCCACCTTTATCTTTGCGATGGCAAGGGTACTCGACGCCGTCGTCAGCCCGCTGATGGGCTTTTTAACCGATAACTTCGGTTCTACCTGGCTGGGCAAGCGCTTTGGCCGCCGCAAGTTTTTTATTCTGCTCGGCATACCTTTAGTCTTCAGCTACAGCCTGATGTGGGTAGGGGAGATGAGCTACTGGTATTACCTGGTGACCTACCTGATTTTTGACGTGGTCTATACCATGATTCTGGTGCCTTACGAAACGCTGGTGCCGGAAATGACCGATGATTTTAAACAGAAAACGAAATTCTCCGGCGCGCGTATTTCTATGGCGCAGCTCTCGGCTATTCTGGCGGCGTTCCTGCCGGGTATTCTGTTGAACCATTTTGGCAAAGACAACGCGGTATCTTTCTTCTACGCAAGCCTGGTATTCGCCACCCTGTGCGCCATCGTTCTGACCTTCGTATGGTTCTTTACCTGGGAGCGGCCGCGCTCCGAGTGGACGGAAGCCGCGCTGCGCGCCGAAGAAGAGAAGAAAACCCTGACGTTTGCCCAGAGCATGAAGCGCCTGAACATTGAGCTAACCTCCACGCTGCGGATCAAAATCTTCCGTCAGCATCTTGGCATGTATCTGGGCGGCTATATTGCGCAGGACGTGTTCAACGCCGTATTCACCTATTATGTGGTGTTCGTGCTGATGCAGAGCGCATCCGTTGCCTCTAACCTACTGGGCACTATGGCCATTCTGCAGTTTATCGCCGTTATCGGCATGATCCCGCTGTGTATCAAGTATGGTCCGGCACCGTCGTATCGCATGGTGGTCGTGCTGTTCGGTCTGAGTTCCGTTTCTTACGCGGTGCTGTATTACGCGGGATTAAGCGATGTGTTCTCGCTGTTGCTGCTGCTTTCCGCAATCGCGGGTCTGGGACGTGGCGGTATCAACTATGTGCCGTGGAACACTTACACCTATATCGCTGACGTGGATGAAGCGATCACCGGTCAGCGTCGTGAGGGGATCTTTGCGGGCATTATGACGCTGACGCGTAAAGCTTCTCAGGCCGGGGCGGTGATGCTGGTGGGTATCGTCATGCAGCTCTCCGGCTTTGTCTCCGGCCAGACGACTCAGCCTCCTGCGGTAAGCCACACCATTTTGATGATTTTAAGCTTTGGCACGGTTGCCGTGCTGGCGTGCGGATTCCTGATTTCCCTGCGCTTTAAGCTCGATCTGCAAACGCACGGCGTACTGCGTGAGGAGACTGCAAAAATGCGACTTGCCAATCGTGCGGTGCCGGAAGATATCACGCCTCAGGCCCGCGCCACCGTCGAAATGCTGGCGGGTATGCCTTATGAAAATCTCTGGGGTAACAATAACATTGGTTACCTCAACCATGGCAAGCTCGCCGCGCCGAACCTGAAACAGGCCGCAGCCAGGCATTCGAACCCTACTCAGAGGTTAAGTTAATGATTATTTACCCCGTTAAGCACAGTCCGCTACTGTGTCAGCCGGAGCGCTTCATTGCCCGGGATGAACTGAAATCCCTGATCCATAAGGTGACGGACAACCTGATCAATATTAAGGATGAAACCGGTCAGTTCCTGCTGCGCCTGGACGATGGCCGCGTCATCGATACCAAAGGCTGGGCGGGCTGGGAGTGGACGCACGGCGTCGGGCTGTACGGCATGTACCAGTATTACCGTCAGACCGGCGATGCGAAAATGCGCGAGGTTATTGACGGCTGGTTTGCCGACCGTTTCGCCGAGGGCGCGACCACCAAAAACGTCAATACTATGGCGCCGTTCCTGACGCTCGCTTATCGATACGAAGAAACGCGCGATCCGTCTTACCTGCCCTGGCTGGAGAGTTGGGCCGAGTGGGCGATGTATGAGATGCCGCGCACCGAACACGGCGGCATGCAGCATATTACGCTGGCAGAAGAGAATCATCAGCAGATGTGGGACGACACGCTGATGATGACCGTACTGCCGCTGGCGAAGATCGGCAAGCTGCTGCATCGCCCGGAATATGTGGAAGAGGCGACCTATCAGTTCCTGCTGCACGTGCAGAACCTGATGGACCGGCAGACCGGGCTGTGGTTTCACGGCTGGAGTTATGAAGGCAAGCATAACTTTGCCAGCGCCCGCTGGGCGCGCGGTAATAGCTGGCTGACCATCGTTATCCCGGATTTCCTCGAACTGGTGGACCTGCCGGAAAATAACGCGGTGCGCCGTTATCTGGTGCAGGTGCTGGAAAATCAGGTCGCAGCCCTTGCCGGATGCCAGGATGACAGCGGCCTGTGGCATACGCTGCTCGACGATCCGCACTCTTACCTGGAGGCCTCGGCAACCGCAGGTTTTGCCTATGGCATCCTGAAAGGTATCCGTAAACGCTATATCAGCCAGGACTACAAAGGCGTGGCTGAGAAGGCGGTAAAAGGCATTGTGGAAAATATCTCTGCGGAAGGCGAGCTGTTGCAGGTTTCCTTCGGCACCGGGATGGGCAGTGACCTGGAGTTCTATCGCCAGATCCCGTTGACCTCCATGCCCTACGGCCAGGCGATGGCGATCCTTTGTCTGGGTGAGTATCTGCGCGTCTATATGTAAAAAATGCCCCGCAAATGAGGGGCATCCGTCATGCTCAGAACTTTAAGCAAAAGCCCGCCATGCGGGCTTCAGATTGCTGACAAAGAAGGAAAAAGCGTGGTTTTTCCTTCTTTGTGATTATCAGGCGAAAATCAATCCCTTGATTTTACTGGTTATTTTTTAGTGACATATGATACGTATCGTATCGTTTCAGGTTTGTCATCAGTGTGAAGCCCGCTATGCGGGCTTTTGCCGTTACATACGCTCGACGGTCTCAATACCCAACGTATCCAGACCCAGCTTCAGGGTTTTCGCCGTCAGCAGCGCCAGTTTCAGGCGGCTGTTGCGTGCCTGCTCAGAATCAGCGGTGAGAATAGGGCAGTGCTCGTAGAAGCCAGAGAACAGGCCTGCCAGATCGTACAGATAAGAACACATTACGTGCGGCGTGCCGTCGCGGGCGACAACGTTCAGCGTTTCTTCAAACTGCAACAGGCGCGCGGCTAGCTGTGCTTCGCGGTCTTCCGTAATAACGACTGGCGCTTTCAGCAGTTCGGCTTCGTCGATACCGGCTTTACGGAATACGGAGAGTACGCGGGTATAGGCGTATTGCATATACGGCGCGGTATTGCCTTCGAAGGCCAGCATGTTGTCCCAGTCGAAGATGTAGTCCGTGGTACGGCTTTTGGAGAGATCGGCGTATTTCACCGCACCGATGCCGACCGCTTTTGCCAGGGCTTCCAGCTCGGCGGCAGGCATGTCCGGGTTTTTCGCTGCCACCAGGTTACGCGCGCGTTCCATCGCTTCGTCCAGCAGGTCGGTCAGTTTAACCGTGCCGCCAGAACGGGTTTTAAACGGCTTGCCGTCTTTACCCAGCATCATGCCGAACATCTGGTGTTCTAATGTAACGGACTCCGGCACGTAGCCAGCTTTACGCACGATGGTCCACGCCTGCATCAGGTGCTGGTGCTGGCGGGAGTCGATGAAATAGAGCACCCGGTCGGCGTGCAGGGTTTCATAGCGGTATTTCGCGCAGGCGATGTCGGTGGTGGTGTAAAGATAGCCGCCATCTTTTTTCTGGATGATAACGCCCATCGGATCGCCGTCTTTGTTTTTGAACTCGTCCAGGAACACCACGGTTGCGCCTTCGCTTTCTACCGCCAGGCCTTTTTCTTTCAGATCCGCCACAATGCCCGGCAGCATTGGGTTATAGAGGCTTTCACCCATCACGTCGTCGCGGGTCAGCGTAACGTTAAGGCGGTCATAGGTTTTCTGGTTCTGCGCCATAGTGATCTCGACCAGCTTGCGCCACATCTCACGGCAATATTCATCGCCGCCTTGCAGCTTCACCACGTAACCGCGTGCGCGTTCCGCAAACTCTTCGTCTTCATCGTAGTGTTTCTTCGCGGCGCGATAGAATTCTTCGAGATCGGCCAGCGCCATTTCACCGGCGTTTTCCTGCTGCTGCTTTTCGAGATAAGCAATCAGCATGCCGAACTGTGTGCCCCAGTCGCCCACGTGGTTTGCGCGGATAACGTTATGGCCGAGGAATTCCAGAGTACGCACCGCCGCATCGCCGATAATCGTCGAGCGGATATGGCCGACGTGCATCTCTTTTGCCACGTTTGGCGCGGAGTAATCGACGACGATTGTTTGTGGCGCAACGGTATTCACGCCTGCGCGTTCGGAGGCGACAGCCGCATCAACGTTTT
>DALYUA010000251.1:0-5255 GCA_031993245.1 Buttiauxella sp.
GTATCCGGCATCACATAGAAGCCGGTCAGATTTTTGCTGTGCGCCGAGACCAGTTTTTCCACCACCAGCGGCACCCAGGGAGACTCTTTCCAGATAATGTCCTGCGCCTCTTTGTAGAGCTTCGCTTTTTCATCACGGTTGGTGGTTTTAAGCGCTTCGCTCAGGTCTTTATCCACCTGCGGATTGCTGTAAAACGCGGTGTTAAACAGCGTTGGCGGCCAGTTCTGGGAAGCAAACAGCGGCGACAGCGCCCAGTCGGCTTCGCCCGTAGAGGCCGACCAGCCGGTGTAGAACATTCTCACGCCGCTTTCCGCCTGCCCTTTGCCTTCCACTTCCGCCGCACGCTGCCCGGCATCCATCGCGGTCACTTTTACCTTAATGCCTACCTGCGCTAACTGCTGCTGGGTGAACTGCAAGACTTTTTGCGCGGTGCTGTGGTTGTGTGAAGACCAGAGCGTGGTCTCAAAGCCGTTCGGGAAGCCAGCCTCTTTCAACAGCTCTCGCGCTTTAGCCGGATCGTACGGCCACGGCTTATATTTCTGCGCGAAGTCGATAGACGGCGGCACAACGCCCTCCGCCGGCGTTGCATAACCGGCGAACGCCACTTTCACCAGCGCCTGACGGTTGATGGCATAGTTAATCGCTTCGCGCACTTTTGGGTTGTCGAGCGGTTTCTGCGTGACGTTCATGCTGATGTAGCGCTGCATGATGGACGGCGAAGCCACCAGCTCCAGCTTGCCGTTTTTCTCAAGCCGACCCGCCTGCTCGTAAGGAATAGGGAACGCGAACTGCGCTTCGCCGGTTTGCAGCATCGCCGCGCGGGTATTGTTATCCACAACCGGGCGCCAGGTGATGGTATCCAGCAATGGCCGTCCCGGCTTCCAGTAGCCGGTGAACTTTTTCACCTTCACAAAATCCGTCTGGTTCCAGGTATCAAGCTGGTACGGGCCGGTGCCGACCGGGTGGAAGCCAATGTCCTTACCATATTTTTGCAGCGCGGCAGGTGAAATCATCGCCGTTGCCGGGTGGGCAAGAATATTAATAAACGCCGAGAATGGCTGTTTGAGGGTGATCTTTACGGTCGTGGCATCCACCGCTTCGGTTTTGGCAATCGCCTTGTAGAGGTTATAGCGTTTGAGATGGTTATCCGGGTTGCTGGCGCGGTCGAGGTTAACCTTCACCGCTTCGGCATTGAAATCCGTCCCGTCCTGGAATTTTACGCCCGGATGCAGTTTGATGGTGTAGACCAGGCCGTCATCGGAGACGGTATAGCTTTCCGCCAGCACGTTTTGCAGCTTCATATCTTTATCAAGGCCAAACAGCCCCTGATAGAACGACTTCGCCACCGCCTGCGAGAGCGTGTCGTTGGCGTCATACGGATCGAGCGTAGTGAAATTGGAAGCCACGGCCACGACAACATCTTTGGCGGCAAAGGCTGGCGTGGCGAGTACGGAAGAGGCGAGCCCTGCCGCAACCAGCCATTTTTTAGTGATATTTGTCATATTGGTATTCTCCTGATTATCCCTGCCTAAATACGGTTTTCATGGCTTCCGATCGGGTGCCGGGCAACGAAATGCCCGGGGCCAACGGCCACCAGCGGAGCAACTTGTGGTTCATCCCCAAGCCTGCGCGTGGCGCCCGGGATCTCATCAGAAAGCAGAACGGGGTGCGGACGCCGGTGCGCCGGGTCGGCAACCGGAACGGCGGCCATTAGCTTACGGGTATAGGGATGCTGTGGATTTTCAAATACCGCACGGCGTGGGCCGATTTCGACAATCTGCCCCAGGTACATCACCGCCACGCGATGGCTGATTCTCTCCACAACCGCCATATCGTGAGAAATAAACAAAAACGCGATGCCAAATTCGCGCTGTAAATCGAGCAGCAGGTTGATGATTTGCGCGCGGATGGAGACGTCCAGCGCGGAGACAGACTCATCGGCAATCACCACCTTCGGGTTTAGCGCCAGCGCCCTGGCGATACAGATACGCTGACGCTGGCCGCCGGAAAACTCATGCGGATAGCGCCAGGCATGTTCCGGCAGCAGGCCCACACGCTCCAGCAGCCACGCAACGCGTTGTTGCGCCTGCGCTTTTGGCATCATGTTATGCACCAGCAGCGGCTCCATAATCGAATAGCCGACCGTCAGACGCGGGTCCAGCGAAGCATATGGGTCCTGGAAGATAAACTGGATATCCTTGCGCACATGCTGCATCTGCGCATTCGGCAGGTTATCGATACGCTGGCCGTTAAAGTTGATACTGCCGCCCTGGGTTTCCACCAGCCGCAGCAGCGAACGTCCGGTGGTTGATTTACCGCTGCCGGACTCGCCAACCAGACCAAGCGTTTCACCGGGCCACAAATCAAAACTCACCTTCTCTACCGCGTGAACCTGTTTAGTAACGCGGTTGAAAATGCCGCTGCGAATAGCAAATCGGGTCACTAAATCACGCACCTGTAAAACCGGCGCTGAGCCTTGCGGAATAGTATCTTGCTCGATTTCCGGCTCGTGTTTATCGGGATCGTTCGGATCGACTAACGGGAATTTACGCGGCAGGTCTGAACCGCTCATCGATCCCAGACGCGGCACCGCAGCCAGCAGCGCTTTGGTATAAGGATGAGCAGGCGCGCGAAAAATCTGTTCCACGCTTCCGGTTTCTACCGCTTCACCGCGATACATCACCAGCACCCGGTCCGCGATGTCCGCCACCACGCCCATATCGTGCGTGATAAAGATGACGCCCATCTCCATTTCGTCCTGCAGGACGCGGATAAGCTGAAGGATCTGCGCCTGAATGGTAACGTCCAGCGCCGTGGTAGGTTCATCGGCAATCAGTACCGCCGGACGGCAGGAGAGCGCCATCGCAATCATAACGCGCTGGCGCATTCCGCCAGAAAGCTGGTGCGGGTAGTTGCCAAGAATAGCTTTTGCTTCGGGAATGCGCACGCGCTCAAGCATGCGCTGCGCCTCAAGCATCGCCGCCTTGCTGTCAAGGCCCTGATGTAAACGAATGGATTCCGCGATTTGCTCGCCCACCGGGAAGACGGGATTAAGCGAGGTCATCGGCTCCTGGAAAATCATGGCGATATCAGCGCCGCGCACGTTGCGCATCTGCGAGGCGTTTAATTTATAGGGTTCGATAACCTGCTTATTGCGGCGGCGCAGCAGGATTTTTTCACCTTCGACCAGGCCGCCGGACTGCTCCAGCAGGCGCATTAACGCCAGCGCGGTAACGGACTTACCTGAGCCGGACTCGCCGACAATCGCCAGCGTCTCACCGCGTTTGAGATCGAACGAAAGGTGACGCACCGCTTCGCTGTACGTTTTTTCCTGTCGAAATCGAATATTCAGGTCGTTAACGCTGAGCACCTGGTCTTCTGGCAGTTCATCACTGTGCGGCATCAACGCTCCTGGTCGCGATAAATTCCTACGCTGGGCGCATCGCCGACGTAACCATAGCCGCGGTACATCCCCTCGCTGTTGAATGGCAGCGCCACGTTACCCTCATTATCGATGGCGATAACTCCGCCGCTGCCCTCAAGCGCGGGCAGCTTTTCCATCACCACGCGTTCCGTCGCCTGATGCAGGCTCAGGCCGCCGTATTCCATTAATGCGGCGATATCATAAGCGGCAAGCGTGCGTATAAAGACTTCACCCGTGCCGGTGCAGGACACAGCAACGTTTGCGTTATTGGCATAACAACCCGCGCCGACGAGGGGAGAATCCCCCACCCGTCCGGGCATTTTATTTGTCATGCCGCCGGTTGAGGTCGCCGCCGCGAGATTGCCAAATTTGTCGCGCGCCACGGCGCCGACTGTGCCAAATTTAGTGTCTGGGTCTAGTGGCTCGCCGCCGTCGTGGTCCAGCACGGTTTGGTTATTAAGCTGCGCGCGCTCCAGCTGTTCCCGGCGTTCCGGCGTAGAGAAAATCTCAGGCGAAACGGGCTCAAGCCCCTGCGCCTGCGCAAACGCCTCGGCGCCCTCAGCTATCAGTAACACATGCGGGCTGTATTCCAGCACCTTTCGCGCGGCAATAATCGGATTGCGAATATGGCTGACGCCCGCAACGGCCCCGGCATCCAGCGTATTGCCGTCCATAATGCAGGCGTCGAGTTCGTGTGTGCCCGCATGGGTAAAGACGGAGCCGATACCGGCGTTAAACAACGGGCACTCTTCGAGCAGGCGCACGGCTTCGGTCACCGCGTCCAGCGCGCTTGCGCCCGATGCCAGAATAGCCTGCCCGGCTTCGACGATTTCTGAGAGCGCCTGAATATAAAGCTGCTCTTTCTCAGCGCTTAACTGCGCGCGAGTGATGGCACCTGCTCCACCGTGAATCGCAATTACCGCTTTGTTCATAACGACATGGCCCTGTCCTGATTGTTATCCGGCAACACTTTTTCTATAGATATCAGAAAGGTTGTCGTTAACTAATTCGATTTTTGAATATAGAAAGATGTAAATGCGTTGTAAAGGAAATTGGCCACGCGCCTTACCCCTAATGGAACATTCAGCGACGGGGCTTTATCTGCCATAATATGCGCCTTACTTTGCCCCCGCCGCAGGAGTTTTTCATGGAGTTTACCGCCGGGCTGATCCCCCTTGAAACCGCTCTGGAGCAGATGCTTTCGCGCATTGTTCCCGTCACCGAATCGCAGACTATCCCGTTATTACAGGCCGCCGGACGCATTACCGCAAGCCCTGTCGCTTCCCCGCTTGATGTGCCTGGCTTTGATAATTCAGCCATGGACGGTTACGCAGTACGCATGGCCGATATTATCGCAGGCGGCGCTCTGCCCGTTGCGGGGAAAGCTTTTGCCGGACAGCCGTTTAGCGACGAGTGGCCAGCGGGAACCTGCGTAAGAATTATGACCGGCGCTCCTGTGCCCGCGGGCGCTGAAGCTGTCGTTATGCAGGAAGAGACGGAGGTGACCGAAAGCGGCGTGCGTTTTAATGCGCCGGTGAAAAAAGGCCAGAACATCCGCCTGCGCGGGGAAGATATCCGCAGCGGCGCCAGCGTGCTGCCCGCAGGCAAAAAGTTGACCACAGCAGAATTGCCGCTTATCGCCTCGCTGGGTATTGCCGATGTCGCGGTGCTGCGTAAAGTGCGCGCCGCCGTGTTCTCAACGGGCGATGAACTTCAGTTGCCGGGCCAGCCGCTGGGCGACGGACAAATCTATGACACCAACCGACTTGCCGTTCATCTGATGCTCGACCAGCTCGGCTGCGAGGTTATCGACTTAGGCATTATCAAAGAC
>DALYUA010000252.1:0-5244 GCA_031993245.1 Buttiauxella sp.
CTAAAAATAAACGTTTTTACGGTATCGCCATCCCCGCGTTTATGGCCGAGCCGGCCTGGGCCGTACTGAGTTTCTGGGTGCCGCTCTATCTTGCCAGCGAGCGCGGTATGGATCTGAAACAGATAGCCATGTTCGCCTGGCTGCCGTTCCTCGCCGCCGACCTGGGCAGCGTGGCGAGTGGCTATCTGACGAAAGTTTATACCCGCTGGTTTGGCTGCACGCGCACTAACTCTATCGTGGCCAGTTCAGTGACCGGCGCTTTCCTGATGATCGCCCTGGCGCTGGTCGCTATCACCAAAGACCCCTACATCACCATCGCGCTGATTTCCGTAGGCGGTTTTGGGCACCAGATAATCTCCTGCATGTTGAGCGCGCTCGTTGTGGACTCTTTTGACAAAGGCCAGATGGCGACCGTCAACGGCATGCGCGGCTCTGCGGCCTGGATCGCAAGCTTCCTGTTCTCGCTGCTGATTGGCGTCACCGCCGACAAAATTGGCTACAACCCGCTGTTTATCGCCATGGGCTTCTTTGACCTGATTGGCGCCGTTTTCCTGGTCTCTTTTATTGCTGAACGCCGCGCTAAGCGCGCCTGAACTAAGAATGGATAGTGAAAGATGAAAACCCTGAAGAACTGGACACTGTTGAAATCCGATGCGCATCACGTTGAATTAAGCGTGGACGACAAGCATCGGCTCTGTTTGTACGTGCTGGAACAGGGGATGTTCCGTGTGTTGATTAAACGCGAGAACCGGCTGGCTTTAAACCGTACCTGGAGCATCGCGCCACAAAGCGATGTGCCGTGGGAAGGACGCGCTCGTGAAAGTCTGGAGGGCTTTGCGTTGCCAGGCTTTGTGATAGAAGAAGGCGACAACAGGCTGCGCATCAGCACCGACAAATTACGCGTAACCGTTCATCAGCCGCTATGGCTGGAATGGGAGTACAAAAACGCCAACGCCGAATGGCTACTGCTGGCAAGCGACCGCCCGACCAGCGCCTATCTGCTGAACGCCCACGGCGACGGCGTGGCGCACTACCAGCGTCGTTATAAAGAAGAAAGCTATTACGGGCTGGGTGAAAAAGCCGGTCCGTTAGCCCGCACCGGCAAACGCTATGAAATGCGTAACCTCGATGCAATGGGCTATAACGCGGAATCAACCGATCCGCTGTATAAACATATTCCCTTTACCATCACTAAGCGCCCGGATGTCAGCTTCGGCATGTTTTACGACAACCTCAGCAACTGCTGGCTGGATCTGGGCAACGAGATCGATAACTATCACCTGCCCTACCGCCGCTGGCAGGCGGAATCTGGCGACGTGGATTATTACCTGTTCCTCGGCCCTAAGGTGCTGGATGTCACCAAAGCCTTTGTACGCCTGACCGGTAAAACGCTGTTTGGCCCAAAATGGAGCCTCGGATACAGCGGTTCAACCATGCAT
This sequence comes from Buttiauxella sp., assembly GCA_031993245.1. Lineage (GTDB taxonomy): Bacteria > Pseudomonadota > Gammaproteobacteria > Enterobacterales > Enterobacteriaceae > Dryocola. The sequence continues at coordinate 1,440 of DALYUA010000252.1, forward strand.
TACACCGATGCGCCGGACGCGCAGCAGCAGTTGTTAAACTTTATCCGCCTGTGCGAAGAGCATGCCATTCCCTGTGATTCGTTCCAGTTGTCATCAGGCTATACCTCCATCAACAACAAGCGCTACGTGTTTAACTGGAACTACGACAAAGTGCCGCAGCCGAAGGTGATGAGCAAGGCGTTCCTGGATGCCGGCATTAAACTGGCGGCGAACATCAAACCATGCTTGTTGCAGGATCATCCGCGCTATGCAGAAGTGGCGGAACGCGGGCTGTTTATTCAGGATTCAGAGCAGGACGGGCCGGAACGCTCGAGCTTCTGGGACGACGAAGGCTCGCACCTCGACTTTACCAATCCGCAAACGGTGAAGTGGTGGCAGAACGGCGTTACCACACAGTTACTGGAAATGGGCATAGGTTCAACGTGGAACGACAATAACGAATTTGAGGTGTGGGACGGCGAAGCGCGCTGCCACGGCTTTGGCGAACAAATTGCCATCAAGCATATCCGCCCGGTGATGCCGCTGCTGATGATGCGCGCCTCGCTGGAAGCGCAACAAACCTTCGCGCCGGAAAAACGCCCTTACCTGATTTCACGCTCCGGCTGCGCCGGAATGCAGCGTTACGTACAAACCTGGAGCGGCGATAATCGTACCAGCTGGAATACGCTGCGCTATAACACCCGCATGGGCGTGGGGATGAGCCTTTCCGGGCTGTACAACGTCGGGCACGATGTAGGCGGTTTCTCCGGCGATAAACCGGATGCGGAACTGTTTGTGCGCTGGGTGCAAAACGGCGTGATGCACCCGCGTTTTACCATCCACTCGTGGAATGACGACCAGACGGTGAACGAACCCTGGATGTACGCCAGCGTAACGCCGACAATTCGCAGCGCTATCGAAACACGTTATCGTCTACTGCCCTATTTCTACACGCTGCTGTGGCAGGCCCATAAAGACGACGAACCGATGCTGCGTCCGACGTTCCTTGACCATGAGCACGACGCAAAAACCTTCGAAGAGTGCGACGATTTTATGCTGGGCCGCGATTTACTGGTGGCGAGCGTGGTTGAACCCGGCCAACGTGAGCGCGAAGTGTGGCTCCCGGAAAACGGTGAAGGCTGGTACGACTATTATACCGGCCAGTGGTACAGCGGCGGTCAGAGCATCGTCCTCGATGCCCCGTTAGAACGCCTGCCGCTGCTGGTACGCGCCGGCGCCGCCCTGCCGCACTCCGCACGTATCACGCATGTAGATGCAAAGGCTGATAACGTGCGCGAGCTGAAAGTCTATCCGCTGCGTGGAACGGGCATATCCAAAGGCAGCCTGTTTGAAGATGACGGCGAATCATGGGGGTATCAGCAAGGCAACGCACTGTGGCTGGAGTGGGAAATTCGCTGTACCGCACAGGAAATCCATATCAGCTTTAACCGCAAAGGCGATTATCTACCGGCGTGGAAGGAGCTGAAACTGACGCTGCCTGCGGGTGAAACAAGACGTCTGGTGGTGGAAGGGAACGGGCAGGATTACTGGAGTTTATAGGAAACATTTCCCCCTCATTCTAACCCTCAAGGGAGAAAGAGCGTCCTGACTCAAATACCACCCAAAAAAAACCGCCGTTTCCGGCGGTTTTTCATCATTCAGAATCAGGCGGCTAGCCGTCAATCCCTTTACTGCGCAGGTAATCTTCATACCCGCCGGTAAAGTCGATGACGCGTTCCGGCGTAATTTCAATCACGCGCGTTGCCAGCGAGCTGACAAATTCACGGTCATGAGAAACGAAAATCAGCGTGCCCGGATACATTTCCAGCGCCATGTTCAGCGATTCAATGGATTCCATATCCAGGTGGTTGGTTGGTTCGTCCATAACCAGCACGTTCGGACGCTCCATCATCAGCTTGCCGAACAGCATCCGGCCTTTTTCACCCCCGGAAAGCACTTTGGCAGGCTTTTTGATGTCGTCCTGGCTGAACAGCAGACGGCCCAGAATACTGCGCACCGCCTGCTCGTCGTCGCCTTCCTGCTTCCACTGGCTCATCCAGTCGAACACGGTGAGATCGTTTTCGAATTCATATTCATGATCCTGCGCATAGTAGCCGATCTGCGCATTTTCGGACCATTTCACGGCGCCGGCGTCCGCTTCCAGTTCGCCGATCAGGGTTTTCAGCAGGGTAGATTTACCCACGCCGTTGGTCCCCAGTACCGCAAGTTTTTCACCGACTTCAAGCAGCAGGTTTACGCCTTTGAACAGCGGGCCTTCATCAAAGCCTTTGGCCAGCGCCTCGACTTCCAGCGCGTTACGGAACAGCTTCTTGTCCTGCTCGAAACGGATGAACGGGTTCTGACGGCTGGACGCTTTTACTTCGTCGAGTTTGATTTTATCAATCTGACGGGCGCGAGACGTTGCCTGACGCGATTTAGAGGCGTTGGCGCTAAAGCGGCTGACGAAGGATTGCAGGTCAGCAATCTGCGCTTTTTTCTTCGCGTTGTCGGCAAGCAGGCGTTCACGAGCCTGGGTTGCCGCCGTCATGTATTCGTCATAGTTGCCCGGATAGACGCGCAGCTCGCCGTAATCCAGATCCGCCATATGGGTACAGACCATGTTCAGGAAGTGACGGTCGTGCGAGATGATGATCATGGTGCTGTTGCGCTCGTTAAGCACGGTTTCCAGCCAGCGGATGGTGTCGATGTCCAGGTTGTTCGTCGGTTCATCGAGCAGCAGAATATCTGGATTGGAGAACAGCGCCTGCGCCAGCAGCACGCGCAGTTTCCAGCCCGGAGCGACTTCGCTCATCGGGCCGTAATGCTGTTCTACAGGAATGCCTACGCCCAGCAGCAGCTCGCCCGCGCGCGCTTCGGCGGTATAACCATCCATTTCGCCATATCTCACTTCGAGATCGGCAACTTTGTAGCCGTCTTCTTCGCTCATCTCTGGCTGCGCGTAAATGCGATCGCGCTCTTCTTTAACTTCCCAGAGTTCAGCATGGCCCATGATCACCGTGTCGAGAACGGTGAATTTTTCAAAGGCGAACTGATCCTGACGCAGCTTACCGATGCGCTCGTTCGGATCGAGAGAGACGTTGCCCAGGGTCGGTTCTAAATCTCCGCCCAGGATTTTCATAAAGGTGGACTTACCGCTACCGTTAGCGCCAATCAGGCCGTAGCGATTGCCGCCGCCAAATTTGACGGAGATGTTTTCAAACAGCGGCTTACTGCCAAACTGCATAGTGACGTTACTGGAAACTAGCACAGAGATGTCCTGATAAAAGAGGTGATGTATTTGTGATATCGGACACAGTATGCCATAAGTGCGTTTATGGATCGCGCTGCTTGTGCGCCGTCTATAATTCAGTCGATGTGAAAAAAGTGTGATTTAATCCACATCCGATTTCCCAGACTGCGGGAATGCACATATAATGCGCGGCTTACCCCATCTGATTCTCAACTAACTAGCCTGTGTGGCCATAAATATTTCGCACAACATGAATATAAAATTACGCTCGATTTTACTGGCATTTGTGGCTGTAGCGTCTTTTTGCAAAACAGCTTCCGCCGTGACTTATCCTCTGCCAAGCGATGGCAGCCGCCTGATTGGTCAGAACCAGGTCATCACCATTCCTGAAGGTAGCACCGCGCCGCTGGAAGAATTTGCAGCGCGTTACCAGATGGGGCTTTCCAATATGCTGGAAGCCAACCCTGGCGTTGACCCGTATCTGCCAAAACCAGGCACCATCCTGAATATTCCTCAGCAGCTTATCCTGCCGGATACCGTTCATGAAGGCATCGTTATCAACAGTGCTGAAATGCG
>DALYUA010000253.1:0-5203 GCA_031993245.1 Buttiauxella sp.
AAACATTGCTCAAACCGCAAAGCTGCTGCTTGAATCCGGCGTGCGGCAGCGCGTAGTCATCCACTGCCCGGAAGGCGCATGGGGCGTAGAAACGGACGGCGAAGGCGTATGGATTCCCTCATTTCGCTTAACACCTGAAGAAATCGTCGGTAGCGTGGGGGCTGGCGACGCGTTTTGCGCCGGGATTTTATATGGCTGTCATGAAAAATGGTCGCTGGCGGATAGCCTGAAATTAGCGCACGCCTGCGCACGCGCAAACCTTTTATGTGCAAATGCGATAGATGGCGCAAAACCGCTGACGGAATTGCAGATGTTTATTAATGAAAATAGTTAAATGCGCGCGTAATAATAAGCGTTTATTTGCGACGCAGCGCCAGATATTAATGTAATCCCGTTAAATAAATTACACTTATAATTCTATTCCAATAAAACAGGATTTCAGTAAACTACTCGGCGGGTGCTTAGGGTTTTCTGGCCTGAGCATGCGTGAGGGATATTCTCTAAATAATGAGAAAAAGAAAGCCCCGGGCAACTATAACGTTAACCCGAGGCTATCCCTCAACCCCAAACAAGTTGAGACTAGCCTCTTGCTCGCCGAAAGGCAAGGAGAAAAAGGCATGAGGCCAACAAGATCTGTTGTCATCTGTTTGTTAATTGTTTGCGTAACGTTAATAGCATTAACCTTATTAACTCGCCGAAATCTCTGCGAGGTGAAAATAAGGAATGACAGACAGGAGGTAGCAGCTAAATTAGCCTGCGAACCTGTAGGTTGATACTCAACGGGCGGGGGTTTCCTCGCCCGACTTGCCAGGGGAAAGGGAGAAGCCTTAAGCACCCATTTATCATTTAAATAATTCAGGCAGCATTATTTTCCGTCTGAATGATATCCGCAGAAAATACATAGCCTACACCACGAATAGTGCGAATTAATGAAGGTTGATGTGGATTAACTTCTATCTTTCTGCGCAGCCGCATGATCAGTACATCTATCGTTCTGTCGAATATTTCCAGGCTTTCGCTGTGAGTAAGCTCCAGTAATCTTTCACGCGATAATACCTTGCGGGCATTTTGCATCAGCGCCAGCAGCAGGCCGTATTCCCCTTGCGTAAGTTCGATCTGCTCGTGCTGCGCATTAAACAGCTGGCAACGATCGGTATCTAATCGCCAGCCGTTAAAATGCAACCCGCTGGTTTTTGTTATGGCCGTTTCTGTTGCCAGCGCCCCCGTGCGACGTAGCACGGCTTTAACACGTGCCACCACCACGCGTGGATTGAAAGGCTTGCCAATGTAGTCATCAGCCCCCATCTCCAGCCCTACCACGACATCAGATTCGCTGCCAAGGCCGGTCAACATTACGACGGGGAGTTCAGGACGCTGTCGCTGGATCTGCTGCAGCACCTGCAGGCCGTTGATATCCGGCAGCATCATATCGAGCAGCACCAGCGCAATCGCCGGTTGTTGAGCGATCGTCGCTAACGCCTCGTTGCCGGTATGACAGACCTGCACGTCAAAGACGTGCTCGTTCAGGGCGTCATGAAGCACATCACAGATAGCCAGATCGTCATCCACCACCAATATTGCAGGCTTCATTGTTATTCTCCGGGGAGGATGTTCAGGTCAATAAGTAAGTGTGAACGATTGTTGATGCAGTGCCGCATAAAAGACAAATACCCATGCTGAAATTTCAATCGGCGTCACACTGATAACAACTTTGGCTGGGATGTGGCTTACATCATGGCTGAAACAGGCCGCAAAACCTTTATTAACAGGCAAAGAAAACGGCCCTGTTGGGCCGTTTGTTTCTGCTTAGCAAATTAGCAAACTTTGATTAGCTGTTCGCTTTATCCGTAAAGCTACCCAGCATTTCCCGCTCGTAAGCCGCCGCTTTTTTGCTGTCGAACTTATGTTCCCACTTGGCGATCACCAGCACCGCCAGCGCATTTCCCACTACGTTCAGTGCGGTACGCGCCATATCAAGGATACGGTCTACGCCTGCGATAAACGCCAGGCCTTCCAGCGGAATACCCACGCTGCCGAGCGTTGCCAACAGCACAACGAAGGAGACGCCCGGCACGCCTGCGATACCTTTGGAGGTCACCATTAGCGTCAGCACCAGGATGATTTCCTGACCGATTGAAAGTTCAATACCGTAAAGCTGCGCGATAAAGATAGCCGCAATACTTTGGTAGAGCGTGGAACCATCAAGGTTAAAGGAATAACCCGTTGGTACCACAAAACTGGTGATGGACGCCGGTGCACCGTACGCTTCCATCTTCTCAATGATGCGCGGCAGCACGCTTTCAGAGCTTGCCGTGGAGAAAGCCAGAATCAATTCATCCTTAAGGATACGGATCAAAATCCAGACACGTAGCCCGCACAGACGGGCCACCGCGCCCAGCACGACCAGCGCAAAGAACAAAATGGCGAAGTAAACCAGCAGCACTAATTTGAGCAGCGGCCAAAGCGAAGCAAATCCGAAGTTTGCTACCGTTACCGAGATCAGCGCAAAGACCCCAATTGGAGCATAACGCATCACCATGTGGGTCACTTTGAACATGGTTTCAGAGATAGAGCGGAATACCGTGACCAGAGGCTCACGATGCGTTGCCGGCAACGAAGAGAGGCCAAGGCCAAACAGCACCGAGAAGAAGATGATCGGCAGCATGTCGCCCTTCGCCATCGAGGCCACAATGTTGGTCGGCACGAGGGAAAGAATAGTGCCCATTAACCCGTGGGCGTGGCTCTGAACATCTTCGGCGGTGTGTTGGTATTTCGAAATATCCACGCTGGCAAGCTGCGACATATCAATGCCGTGTCCCGGCTGAAACACATTCGCAAGGGTAATCCCCAGGATAATGGCAACTGTCGTGATCACTTCGAAATAGAGAATGGTTTTCGCACCGATTCGGCCGAGCTGTTTGGCATCGCCCACGCCTGCAATACCTACCACCAGCGTAGAAATTACAATCGGCACGACAATCATTTTGATCAGATGAATAAAAATATCACCTGCCGGAGAGAGCAGATTAGTGATAAGCCATTCGCGCTCTTCACTTTGATAATGCAGAACGCTTCCCAGCGCGATACCCAGCACCAGCGCCAGCAGTATCTGCCAGGCAAGGCTGACCTTTGGTTGTTTCATAACGATTTTATTCCTCAATAAAACGCCATTCCCATATTAGAACCGATGAGAACGTCACAAACGTAAAAGGGGTATGACTAATGTCAGGGTTTTCGAGGGGCTTATTCAGCGGCAGTATGAGTATCATTTGTACGCTATGCTGCGCAAGCCTGGATTTTCAGAGTTATTCGGTCAAAATGCACAGGCAAACAGAACTTTAAACACATCATCATCTATAACTTATTGTTATAAAATATATTTACTCATGCCTTTTTCAAATAACCCTCCGCGTGAATTATTTCTCTTTGATGAACCGTTTGATTAATTTTCAGGCAATTTAATTAATGCGTGATCTGTCGCCCAAAAAGTAAACAAAGCTGCGAATACCCCTACAATTAACGTTTGCTTGACATATTATTAACATCCTCAAGGAGAAAAAAAGCCATGACACAACTACACAAACACGCTATTCCCGCAAATATTGCGGAACACTGCCTGATCAATCCGGAGCAATACTTATCCATGTACCAGCAGTCGGTGCATGATCCAGACGCATTTTGGGGCGAACAAGGGAAAATCCTCGACTGGATCAAACCCTACCAGAAGGTGAAAAACACCTCCTTCGCACCAGGAAACATCTCTATCCGCTGGTATGAAGACGGCACGCTGAACCTGGCGGCCAACTGCCTGGACAGGCACCTGAAGGAACGCGGCGACCAGACGGCGATTATCTGGGAAGGCGATGATGCGTCCCAGAGCAAAACCATTACTTACCGCGAGCTGCATCGCGACGTCTGCCGTTTTGCCAATACTCTGGTCGAACTGGGTATAAAGAAAGGCGATGTGGTTGCTATCTATATGCCAATGGTGCCGGAAGCTGCCGTAGCGATGCTTGCCTGCGCACGTATTGGCGCGGTGCATTCGGTTATTTTTGGTGGATTCTCCCCGGAAGCCGTTGCCGGACGCATCATCGATTCCAGCTCTCGCCTCGTTATTACCGCCGACGAAGGTATTCGTGCCGGGCGCGCTATTCCGCTGAAGAAAAACGTTGATGACGCGCTGAAAAATCCCAACGTGAAGAGCGTCGAGCATGTCATTGTCCTTAAACGCACTGGCGCAGATATTGAGTGGCATCAGGGACGTGACCTGTGGTGGAACGAACTGGTGGAGAAAGCCTGCGCTCACCATCAGCCTGTAGAAGTGAATGCCGAAGACCCGCTCTTTATCCTTTATACCTCCGGCTCGACCGGCAAGCCGAAAGGCGTGGTCCACACCACGGGTGGATACCTGGTCTATGCCGCCACCACCTTTAAGTATGTTTTCGATTACCATCCGGGCGATGTCTACTGGTGTACGGCAGACGTCGGCTGGGTGACCGGCCACAGCTATTTGCTGTATGGCCCGCTGGCCTGCGGCGCCGTCACCCTGATGTTCGAAGGCGTACCAAACTGGCCTGCGCCGAACCGTATGGCTCAGGTAGTGGATAAACACAAAGTGAATATCCTTTACACCGCGCCTACGGCCATCCGCGCGCTGATGGCCGAAGGCGATAAAGCAACTGAAGGCACCGATCGCTCTTCATTGCGTATTCTTGGCTCCGTTGGCGAACCGATTAACCCCGAAGCATGGGAGTGGTACTGGAAGCACATCGGTAACGAGAAGTGCCCGGTGATAGACACCTGGTGGCAGACTGAAACGGGTGGCTTCATGATCACCCCGCTGCCGGGCGCAACCGAGCTGAAAGCAGGCTCCGCCTCGCGTCCGTTCTTTGGCGTACAGCCCGCGCTGGTAGATAACGAAGGTAACCCGCAGCAGGGCGCAACCGACGGAAATCTGGTCATCACCGATTCCTGGCCAGGCCAGGCGCGCACCCTGTTCGGCGATCACGAGCGCTTCGAGCAGACCTACTTCTCGACCTTTAAAAATATGTATTTCAGCGGCGATGGCGCGCGCCGTGATGAAGATGGTTATTTCTGGATAACGGGCCGTGTGGACGATGTGCTGAACGTCTCCGGGCATCGTTTAGGCACCGCAGAGATTGAATCGGCGCTTGTATCACATCCGAAAGTTGCCGAAGCCGCG
>DALYUA010000254.1:0-5186 GCA_031993245.1 Buttiauxella sp.
AAGGGCCTGTTAGCTGCCCGAAACTGCGTGCTAAAAGCAGCATTAACCCCGTGTCTGTAACCTCGCCGCTAAAATTTACCGCCAGCGCAGGAAGAAGCGCCATTGCCGGTGCGCCGACCAGGGCGAGTGAAGGTAGCAGCAGCAAGCTGCGGCGCTGTAACTGATTAAGCTCCCGCCATTTGAGCCCCATGCCCACCTCCCCGTTCTTCAACTGTTCAACGGCCCGGTAATTTCGATGCGCAGCAAATAGCAGCCCTATGGATAAGGCAAAACTCAATGCATCCAAAGCGAGAATCACCTGCGACGGCAATCTTCCGTAAAGAAGCGTGCCGATGCCGATCCCAAGAATAACGTTTGCCGCAAAGATCAGCGTTTCCATGCCCGAAGCCGCCGGAAGATCCGCCGGTTGCAGGCCATTTTTCAGAAGTTGGCTTAATACCGGCACCGCCATGCCGCCAGCAAAAGCGGCTACGGCCTGGCTTAACAAAAGCAGAACCTGGTTATCGCTGTATAAAGACCACAGCGGGAAAACGAGACCGGTAAGTCCGAGCATCTCACTCATCATCAGAATGGGGATGAGCGGTAATCTTCTCAGGAGTTTTTCGGCAATAAGGCTACCGGGGATGCCCGGCGCCAGCGCCAGAATATAGGCAAGGGTCAGCGCCGAGGGTTTTGCCTCAAGCGTGAGAAGCTTTCCAAATACGATAACGTAGGTAAGGCCGTTGCCTATAGATGAGAGCAGCAGCGCGCCGCCAAGCAGCGCAAACCAGCGATACTGCCGCAGGCAGCGTAAAATGAGAAAAAACATAGGTTATCCCTTATCAACAAGCACAAGTAGGTCGCCGACGATGAAGTCGGGGTTAGGTCTGTGTTTATCGGTAAAGGAACAGCTACATTGGCGGGAAACCTACATTAAGCATCTGCTTCAAACTCTAGCTAACAAACGCCAGAATTTCACCTGCCAGATTTAGCGCACGATTTTCGCCACCATTCGGGTGAGGTCTTCACGGCTCATCGGCTCGCGATCGGTGACGTAGTGCAGCGTCATACCTTCAATAAAAGCATCCAGCGTGCGGGCGGTTATCGGGTCGAAGAAGGTTTCCAGCGTCTGCTGGCTGCGGCACATCCAGTCCTGCATGATGGTTTTGAGCGGCGGTGTACGGTTGGCGTAAGCATAGAGCTGGTACATCACCTGCAGGTTATAAGAAGTTGCAATCGTCTCGCCGCAAATCATATCGACGACGGCCTCACAGGCTTCATCCGCGTTTTTTGCCTGCTCAAGGCGGGCGCGATAGCTGTCCGACATTTCCAGCGCAAACTGAGTGAAGGCTTCGCTAAGCAGCGAATCTATGCCGTCAAAATAGTAGGTCATTGACCCTAACGAAACGCCCGCCGCGGCAGCAATTTTACGGTGCGTAATATGGCTGATGCCGTGCTCCACCAGCATATCCAGCGTGGCTTGCAGGATGCGGGCGCGTCTATCCGGATCGTTGCGCGGGGGTGCTTTGCTCATGCGAAATCCTGTTGAATGCCTGCGTTATTGGCGATGAAAAGAGTTTAACCGCGAACGTGTACAAATGTACACGTTCTTGCTAGTGTGAATACTATTCGTCTTACAACGCTAACGAGTTCTCTTCATGCCTGCCGCTTCAACCCAAAGAAAAGCCTTACTGCATCGCACCTGGGCTCTGTTTGCCTTCTTCTTTCTTCCCGGCCTCGTTATGGCTTCCTGGGCGACGCGCACTCCAGCAATCCGCGACACGCTTAGCGTTTCCACTGCGGGTATGGGCATCGTGCTGTTTGGTCTGTCTATAGGTTCGATGAGCGGCATTCTCTGCTCCGGCTGGCTGGTCAAACGCTTCGGCACACACAAAATTATCCGCAGCGGCATGACGTTAATGGTCGCCGGCATGCTGAGCATGAGCATCGCGCTGTTCTTCGCCTCTCCGGTGCTGTTCGCCCTTGGCCTGGCGCTGTTGGGCATGGGGCTCGGCTCCTCCGAAGTGGCGATAAACGTTGAAGGTGCCATTGTCGAAGGGCTGATGAAAAAGACCGTGCTGCCGATGATGCACGGCTTTTACAGCCTCGGCACGCTGGTTGGCGCCGGCATTGGCATGAGTTTAACCGCTATTAACTTTGCCGCCTTCGCGCATTTACTGCTGATTGGCCTGCTGGTGATTGTGCCGATTGCTATCGCGATTCGCGCAATACCGCACGGCGTGGGTAAAGACAACCCTGCGAGCGATGCCGCAAACTCGGTCGAGCCGCATCCTCCCTTTTATAAAGACATTCAGCTGCTGCTGATTGGTACTATCGTGCTGGCAATGGCCTTCGCCGAAGGTTCTGCCAATGACTGGCTGCCGTTGCTGATGGTGGATGGTCACGGTTTTAGCCCGACATCCGGCTCGCTGATTTATGTTGGCTTCACGCTGGGGATGACGGTTGGACGCTTCACCGGCGGCTGGTTTATCGACCGCTACAGCCGCGTAACCGTGGTACGAGCCTGTGCGCTGATGGGCATTGTCGGTATCGGGATGATCATCTTTGTGGACAGCTCGTTCCTCGCCGGCGTGTCGGTTATTTTGTGGGGGCTTGGTACTTCGCTTGGTTTCCCGCTGACGATTTCCGCCGCGGGCGATACCGGGCCGGATCCGGCCACGCGCGTAAGCGTCGTTGCCGCTTCTGGCTATGTCGCTTTTCTCGTCGGGCCGCCGCTGCTTGGTTTCCTCGGCGAACATTACGGGCTGCGGCTGGCGATGCTGGTCGTCCTCGCGCTGATGGTGGTTGCCGCGCTGATTGCTCGCGCCGTGGCAAAACCGTCGCAGTGCTCTCAACTGGCAAGTGATACAGAATAATGACTGACGTGATGCAACGGAGAATTCGATGAGTGTGAAATTAATTGCCGTAGACATGGATGGCACCTTTCTCGACGACCGCAAAAACTACAATCGGACGCGTTTCGCCGGACAATACCAGCAAATGAAAGCCCGGGGCATTCGTTTCGTCGTCGCCAGCGGTAATCAGTATTACCAGCTCAGGTCGTTTTTCCCGGGAATTGACCATGAAATTTCTTTTGTGGCGGATAACGGCGGCTGGGTGGTAAGCGAAAACCAGGACGTGTTCAACGGCGCGCTGACAAAACAGCAGTACGACACGGTTATCGATCATCTTCTGACGCTTCCCCATGTCGATATCATCACCTGCGGCAAGCGCAGCGGCTACACCCTGCAAAGCTACAGTGAAGATTTTAAGCGCATGGCAGGCATGTATTACCATCGCCTTAAACTTGTGGATGATTTCACCCATCCGGACGACGTGATTTTCAAATTTGCCCTTAACCTGCCGGACGATTTACTGGCCGATACCATGGATTCGCTGACGGCAATTCTGGAAGGCATTGTCGTCCCCGTCTCCAGCGGCCACGGCTCCATCGACCTGATAATCCCCGGCGTTCATAAAGCCAACGGGCTGCGGATTTTGCAGGATAAATGGGGCATTAAGGATGGCGAAGTCGTCACGTTCGGCGATGGCGGCAACGACATTGAGATGCTGTGCCAGGCCGGGTTTGGCTTTGCGATGGCAAACGCCCCGGACAAAATTAAGCAGGTTGCACGTTTCCAGGCAGGCTATAACAACGAAGAAGCCGTGCTGGATGTGATTGATAAGGTGCTAAAAGGGGAAGCGCCTTTTAACGAGTAAAACACCTCCCGAAGAAGCGGTGGATGGCGCTTACGCTTATCCACCCTACGAAACTGTAGGTCGGGTAAGCGCAGCGCCACCCGACTATTTCAGTTGGTTACGACGATATTCTCCCTGGCGCTCCAGCATCCAGCCTGGGTATTCCCGCGGCAGTTCGCTCACGGCGTTCAGTTTCTGTAGTTCATCATCGGTAAAGCGAATTTCCGTTGCGGCGATATTGTCGTTTAGCTGATCGACACGCTTAGCGCCGATAATCACGCTGCTGACCACCTGCTGATGCAACAGCCAGGCGAGCGCTATCTGCGCTACGGAAACGCCTTTGCTGTCTGCAATTTCACGCATCACGTCAACGCAGTCGAACGCGCGCTCTTTATTGACCGGCGGGAAGTCAAACTCAATGCGGCGGCTGCCTTCTTCGGCTTTGCCATCGCGACTGTATTTACCACTCAGCAGGCCGCCTGCCAGCGGGCTCCAGACCATCAGCCCCACGCCTTCGCTTTGCAGCATTGGCACGAGATCGCGCTCAAGATCGCGTCCGGCGATGGTGTAATAAGCCTGCAGCGAGGCAAATTTCGCAAGGCCCAGACGTTCGGAAATCCCCAGCGCTTTCATGATTTGCCAGGCGGCCCAGTTTGAAACGCCGATGTAGCGCACATGGCCATGCTGCACCAGCGTATCCAGCGCGCGAAGGGTTTCTTCAATTGGGGTTGCCGGATCAAAACCGTGCAACTGATAAAGATCGATATGGTCCAGCTGCATACGCTGCAGGCTTTCCTTCACGCTGTTCATGATGTGATAACGCGAGGAACCGCGGGAGTTGGCGCTGCCGGTTCCGGTTTCACCAAAAACTTTCGTCGCAACGACAACGTTCTCACGCGGGACCTTGAGATTTTTTAGCGCCTGGCCGGTGATAATTTCCGAGCGTCCTTCAGAGTATACGTTCGCGGTATCGATAAAGTTGATGCCTGCATCCAGCGCGCCGCCGACCAGCTTTTCCGCATCGGACTGAGCGAGATTGCCTATTTTTCCCCACATGCCGCCTTCGCCGCCAAAGGTCATGGTGCCAAGGCAAAGCTCCGAAACAAACAGCCCGGTGTTACCAAGTTTTTTATAACGCATAGTGGTGACCTCATGTTCAGGGTTTCAGATGGATTGCTTAAACGACCTGACAGTTATACGCCACTTTTCACTGATGAAATGGGGGATTTCTACCCATTCCTTGCCCGATCCTGCAAAAATTTAGCCGCGCGGCGCGTCGCCAAAAACGGCATAATCAGGCAAATTCACCTGCTGATACGGCTCCCAGCCGCCACCGAGCGCCTTATACAGGGCGACTAAATCGATGCTGCTTTGTACCCGTGCCTGCGCGCGCTGCTGCTCGGCCTGAGCAAGCTGCCGCTGGGCGTCCAGCACATCGATAAAGGTGGCGATGCCCTTGCGATAGCTGTCGCTGGCCAAATCAAACGCTGTTTGTAGCGACGCCGTGG
>DALYUA010000255.1:0-5181 GCA_031993245.1 Buttiauxella sp.
GGGCGCGATGTTCTGAGAAAGCATAATGCTAAAAAAACCTGCCGAGGCAGGTTTTTTTGTGTCCGTAATTCAGGTTTATGAGTGCGAAACAGCTTCACGTACCGCGACTTCGCCGTCTGGGGTTTTGAACAGTTTGCTGTTGCCCCAGCACTCTTCATAGCGGTGGCCGATCAGATTCTCAATCACTACCCGCACTTCCGGTTGGATATCTTCGAGCCTGCCGCCTGCTTTGATACGCGCAACTTCTTCAAGCACAACCATATGGGCCTTACGGTCCAGCTTCATTTGCGTGCTGAAGACTACCGCCGCCAGCGCCAGAACCACCACGCCCACGCAGAAAACGACCGCGATCGCGTTGACCGCGCTTTCCGGCTGCACGTGCGCTTTTGACTGGAAACCGTAGTAGCTGAGAATAGATCCCATGGTGAAGACGATAATCGAGCGCAGAATTTTGCCTGAGAACGTCATCGCGCCCGCATAAATCCCCTCGCGACGGCGACCGGTAAAGACTTCATCCACATCCGCAAGAAAGGTGTAAACCGTCCACGGAATGTAGTAAACGCCACCGGTTCCCAGACCAAACAGAATGGTAATACCGAACATCAGGATCGTTGCGATATGCACCGGCAGGTGGAAGAAGTACAGCGAGGTATAACAAACCACCGAGAAAATAACGATGCTCAGCGCCATAATGTACGGCTTGCTGAACCCTTTTTTCACGCAGATACCAATAAACACCGCGGTTGAAATTAACTGCAAAATTGAGTTCAGGCTATTAAGCCCTGCAACCATCGCCGGGTCGTATTGCAGCACAAAAATTACGAAGTAGGTGAAGATAGAAGCGAACAGCCATTCGGCGCCAAAGCCGCACAGGTACATGCCTAAGTGTTTACGGAAAACGCGCAGATGGAAGGTTGATCGCATATCAGCCGCAAGACCGGTCAGGGTTCTGAACAGCGTCGTTTTCGCTTTCTGCACCATCTCCTGCGGACGGGTATGTTCCCAGGAAGAGAAATAGAGGCAGGCAATGGCGGCGCACAAAATTACGCCGTAGGTGATGCCCGTCAGGAAGAACGGTTGGGCAGAATCTTTGCCGTAAAGCAGGATAAATTGTCCCGGAATAAAGGCGGCGAGGAAGTTGGCCAGCTTGCCGAAAATCGCTTTATAGCCGGTCAGTTTGGAACGCAGGGTGAAATCGCTGGTCATTTCAGTGGCGAGCGTTTCATACGGTACCATTACCGAGGTATAGATAAGCTCGAAAATGGCGTAGGTGCAAAGGTAATACCAGAAGCCGAAGCCATCCACCCATAACAGCGGGTAGAACATCATCAGCGGAATGCCCATTAACAAAAAGAAGCGGCGACGGCCAAAGCGCTGCCCAAGCCTGGTGCTGCCAAAGTTATCGGTTAAATATCCCATCAGCGGATTACTGATCGCATCAATAATGCTGGCGACGGAAAAAATAAACGATGCTTCAAGCAGCGTCAGTCCGCAAAAGGTGGTGTAAAAATAGAGTAACCACGCGCCGCTGATAGCCAGCGCGCCGCTACCCAGCAGGTTACCGCCGCCGTAGGCTAGCTGATGGCGTAACAGCACCGGACGCGCCTGGCCGGAGATGCCGTTTTTCCTTTTCATTATTTTGAACCTTTGTTTTATATTTTTTAGAAGATGGGTTCTTATAAATTGATACGGAGTGGGCGATTGTGACGAGGGTCACCGAATTTGTAAGGCGGGGTAAAAAAATCTTTTTAATGAGATCGAGCTTCCACTTCTTTATTCCGCAGTCTAAATAAACGCACGGCCTGTCGCACTTTCAGGAATAAGATTCTGCGAGGTAAATCGAACATTACGGCAGAAAAGCGTCATCACCACGTGCGCAGAGGGAGCTATGGATACCGCGGCATGCGTTCGAATGGATTGTTGCTTCAGGCTTTATGGCGCATGTACTATGGCGCGCAATATGAAACAGGAGAGAAAGATGTCTGAACAATTATCTGCCGACCAGGAGCTGGTTTCCGATGTGGTCGCCTGCCAACTGGTGATTAAGCAAATCCTCGACGTGATTGACGTCATCGCCCCGGTTGAAGTGCGCGACAAGATGGCAGGCCAGCTTAAAACAATCGACTTCGCAACCCATCCTGCCGCGGCAGATCCGGTGACCCGCCGTGCGATTCAGAAAGCAATAGCGCTTATTGAACTGAAATTCACGCCGCAGAAAGAGTCACATTAATCCGCAAATCCGCAGCGTTAGGCGGATGATGACAAGACATCCGCCATTAGCGCTGCGCTAAAAGAAAAACATTATTAGCTAATCCAGTTCCGCCTTTAACGGCGTCATAAAAGAAAAATCCGGTGCGGGGCCGGGTAAGGCGCTTATTTCGTAAACCGAGTTTAATGCTGCTGATAGTTAACCGGCCTGGTCAGTTAAAAGGGAAACGCTGGCGGCTCGCCTTTCTGTATTGCAGCGGCGTCTGGCTCATCATCTTTTTAAAACAGGTAATAAAGTACGTTACTTCGCTGAACCCTACCGTCAGGGCAATTTCATCAATACTTTTTGCCGTAGTGCGCAACAGATCGCAACTGCGTTTTATTCTTCTCGTGAGCAAATATTCGTGAATGCTGCCGCCGGTCTGCTGGTGGAACACTCTTGAGGTATAGCTGCGCGAAAGTCCCATCGCGCCGGCCAGCTCGTTTAGCGAAAATTTCCTGGCATAATTTGCTTCGACCCAGCTCATAATGCGCGAGGCGGCCGTCTGTGTCTTTGGCATAAGCGGCTGCGGCTGGGCGGGCAGAAAAGCCATAATCTGCATCGCCAGGAACGCGACTTCGCAGGCGGACGTCTGGCTGCCGGCGTCAAGCGTATCGAACTGGGCGAGTATCGTTTCCATAAATTCCGCCCGCTCGCTTAAATCGTAAATCTGCGCAGGAGCGTTGCTCGCCGCCAGCGCGGCAAACTGGGCCTGCTGGCGCGGAAAGTCCTTCAACGCGCTTTCCACTATGGATTGTTCGATATGCATAGTGGTGCGGTGGTAATGATTTCTCTCGCTGTCATCAACGTGTACTTTGTGCAGGCGAAACGGCGGAAAGATAAACAGGCGACCGGGGCGGGCGGTGTAATGCTGATTATCCACCACCACGATGCCGTACCCTTTCGAGATATAAAGCAGCTCAACGCACTGGTGCCAGTGATAGTAAGCCGCGCTCGATGACCACATGCGGTGGAAGGAAATAACCCGGCTGTCGAGGGTGATTCGCTCAAGCAATTGGGGTTCGCTCATTTTACCTCAGGGCAACAGATTTAAATTTTTACACCACGGTTTGCAATTTATTACCGCCGCGCAACAAAAAATCCAGCAAAAATGAAATGCTGGTTTAATTTTGTGAGCCTGCTCACTCGGTGCAGGATTTAAAAGCGGCTACTCTTTGTCCCGACGTCAGCCACATCTCTGTAGAAGAGCCTAATAACAATAGCTTATCTGATTCTCGTTAATGACGGGAGGACACCTTGCAACCTGAAAACATTACCCTGACCAGCCCCCTGCGGTCCCGAAACGACATCCGACAGCTGGTTAATGAATTACTCAATGCCGTAACGCCGTTTTTTAAAAAAGAGGCCAGCCGGGTGGACCTCGCTAATTTTACGGCGCATTACGGGCACCGGGTGGCGAATATGGAAACGTTTTCGCGGCTGTTGTGGGGCGTCACGCCTTTACTCGCCGGGGGAAGCGAACCGGAACAGTTTTCCTTCTATATTCAGGCCATAAAAAACGGCACCGATCCACAGCATGCGGATTACTGGGGAGAGGTTGCCCCGTACGATCAGCGTATTGTGGAAATGGCCGCCTATGGTTTACTGCTGGCACTGGCCCACGAGACGGTGCTGGCGCATTTCAACGAGCAGGAAAAAACTAATCTCTGGCGCTGGCTAAAGCAGAGCGAAGAGCAGGCTATTCCGGACAATAACTGGCACTTCTTCCCGATTCTGGTGCAGGTTGGTTTCCAGCGGGCGGGAATGAAAACCAATCCGCAGGCGCTGGAAAAGCATTTCGCCGCTATGGAACATTATTACCTTGGCGAAGGCTGGTATTCCGACGGGCCTGGTCGCCCCCGCGATTACTATATCTCCATGGGCTTTCACTTCTACGGATTGATTTACGCGAAGCTGATGGCGGATAGTGACCCGGAGCGCAGCGCTGAGTTACGCCGCCGCGCAACGCTGTTCGCCGCCGACTTTATCCATTTTTTTGCGCAGGACGGGGCCGCTATTCCGTTTGGCCGCAGCCTGACTTATCGCTTTGCGCAGGCCGCGTTCTGGAGCGCTGCTGCTTTTGCGGATCTGGAAGTTTATTCGCCGGGCATCATTAAAGGGATCGTGCTGCGGCATTTACGCTGGTGGATGAAGCAGCCGCTGTTCGACAGGGATGGCGTGTTGAGCGTGGGATTCAGCTATCCGAACCTCATTATGGCGGAAGATTACAATGCGCCGGGTTCCCCTTACTGGGGGCTGAAAACCATGCTGGTGCTGGCCCTGGGCGAGGAGGATGCCTTCTGGCAGGCGCAGGAATTGCCGCTGCCGGCGCTTGCTGCCCAACACAGTATTCCGCAGGCCGATCAGATTCTGGTCCATCAACCCAACCATTTGTGGATGCTCACCTCCGGCCAGCTTGAGCTGAATAACTTCGTTAATACCGAAGCCAAATACTGCAAGTTTGCCTATTCAACCCGCTACGGATTTACCGTCGAGCGTGGCCGTTACGGACTCGGGCATGCCGCTGCGGATTCAATGCTGCTGCTGTCCGAAAAGGATAACTACTGGCGCGGACGGCGCGACTGCACGTCCGTCAGGACGACGGACGGCATGATTTACAGCCGCTGGCAGCCCTGGCATGACGTAACTATCGATACCTGGCTATTGCCGATCGGCGACTGGCAGTTGCGCGTGCATCACATCAATTCAGCGCGCAACCTTGATACGGCGGAGGGCGGCTTTAGCGTACCGAATCGTCCGCTGCCACAGGCTGAAAGCGGGCAAGCCTGCTGCCAACTCATTACCCCAACCGACATCAGCGCCATTTTCTGCCTTAGCCCCGCTCCCCGTCGTGGCGAACAGATAGTCACGCCGCCAAACAGCAACCTTTTGTTCGCCGAACGTGCAGCCGTTCCGCTGCTGTGCGGAGAACT
>DALYUA010000256.1:0-5179 GCA_031993245.1 Buttiauxella sp.
TAAAGACAAACTAGATACCCGCCGCGGCTCAAACTCTGAGCTTGAAACCGCTATTAAAGACCTGGGCAAAGCCGTTTCTTATAAAGGGATGTATGGCGATGTGGCGATCGTCGTGTATTCCGGGCAGTACGTTGAAGGCGATGCCAAAAAGAACTACATGCCTGATTTGTCGATGGTGCTGGGCAATACACAGGCGCGCGGCCTGCGTACCTACGGCTGCATCCAGGATGTTGACGCACAGCGTGAAGGGATTAATTCGTCTCCCCGCTATCCAAAAAACTGGGTGCAGACGGGTGACCCGGCGCGTGAGTTCACAATGATCCAGTCCGCTCCACTGATGCTGCTGGCGGACCCGGACGAGTTCGTTTCTGTAAAACTGGCTTAATAACGGCCCTCCGGGGCCGTTTTTTTTCTGGAGAAATCCCATGCAAAAAGACGATTTGATTGCCCGCCTGAAAGCGCTCGGTGCGCAGCTCGGGCGTGAAGTGAACCTTACCGGGACAAAAGACGAACTTGTCATGCGTGTCGCCGAGCTTGAGGAGGAGCTGGACGACGATGGTAAAACGACCGAAGACATAGTCGGTGAGAAGACCGGAGCTGAGGCGGCGAAAGCTCACGACACAAAGGAGACGGGTACAGCTACCGTAACGCCAGGTGCTGCCCCTGAGCAGGCAGATGGCGAACTGGTGACTGTGGTGGCGCTCAGCACGCTGCATATTGATGCACTGCATGAAACAGAAAATACCGTCGTTTCGATTGCGTCCCCCGATACACCATTTCGCGTTTCGCCGACGGTAGCGGCGGATCTGGTGGCGGCGGGACTGGTTCGCGAACTTTAACCGGAGGTAATGTGGCTGATTCCGACAATCTCTTTGATGCGGCCATTTCCCGGGCTGATGAAACTATCCGCAGTGTCATGGGTACTGTCGCGCATGTCACGTCGGGTGCGCTGGATGGCCGGGACGTCAGTGGTGTGTTCGAGGATCCGGAAAATATCGGCTACGCGGGCGGCGGCGTCAGAATTGAAGGGACCAGCCCGTCACTGTTCGTTAAGTCTGTGGACGTCTGCGGCCTCAGGCGTCTCGACACCTTAGTGATCCACGCGGTTTCGTACTGGGTTGATCGCGTTGCGCCGGATGACTGCGGTAGCCGTTATGTCTGGCTGGGTACCGGTATTCCGCCAGCCGGAAACCGGCGCCGTTAAGGGGGTAAACATGTCCATCAAAGGGCTGGAGCAGGCTATCGCTAACCTGAACAGCATCAGTACAACGGCAGTCCCCCGTGCCTCGTCGCAGGCGGTAAACCGCATTGCCACGCGCGCGATTAACCAGAGCGTATCGGTTGTAGCGAAAGATACACGAGTGCCACGCAAGCTTGTTAAGCAGCGTGCCCGGCTACGACGTGCAACGGCCCGTAAACCGCGTGCCATGATCCGTGTGAACCGCGGCAATCTCCCGGCAATCAAGCTGGGTCCGGTCAGTGTTCGACTGTCCCGGCGCAAGCGGGATAAAAAGGGTGCCCGAAGCGTGCTGCGTGTCGGTCGCTTCCGATTTCCCGGTGCTTTTATACAGCAACTGGCGAACGGCCGCTGGCATGTGATGCAGCGTACCGCGAAACCCCGCTACCCCATCAAAGTCGTCAGCATTCCGCTGTCTGCACCGTTGACCACGGCGTTTAAAGATACGCTGCCAAAACTGGTGGAGCGGGATATGCCAGCGGCTCTGCGGGCAAACCTGAAAAATCAACTGAGGCTGATCCTCACAAAATGAAACATACCGATATACGACTGGCTGTTATCGCGGCGCTTGAAGGGGTGGCTGGAGATGACGCGATCTTCTTCGACGGGCGTCCCGTTGTTTTCGAGGAAAGTGATTTTCCGGCGGTGGCGGTTTATCTGACCGATGCGCAGTACACCGGAGAAGAACTGGACGCTGATACCTGGAATGCGGTGCTGCACATTGAGCTATTTCTTCCCGCACAGGTGCCAGATTCTGAACTTGATGAATGGATGGAGTCCCGCATTTACCCGGCTCTTAACTCTGTTCCGGCACTGTCCGGACTTATAACTTTGATGGTCCAGCAGGGCTATGACTACCAGCGCGACGACGATCTGGGGCTATGGAGTTCCGCCGACCTGAAATATTCCATTACCTACGAAATGTGAGGATTTATGCCTACACCATCACCACTTGAGCCGGTTAAAGGTGCCGGTACCACGTTCTGGATTTATACCGGCAACGGCGACCCGTACGCGAACCCCCTGTCTGATACAGACTGGCTCCGCACGGCAAAAATTAAAGACCTGACGCCAGGCGAACTTACCGCTGAATCCTATGACGATACTTATCTCGACGATCCGGATGCGGACTGGGCCAACACGGGGCAGGGTGAGAAGTCAGCCGGGGAGGCGAGTTTTAACCTGGCCTGGAAACCGGGGGAAAGCGGGCAGCAAAATCTGGTCGACTGGTTTTATGCCGGCGATGTACGCGCCTACAAAATTAAATACCCGAACGGTACCGTGGATGTGTTTAAAGGGTGGGTGAGCAGCCTGGGCAAAACCATCCCGGCGAAGGAAGTGATCACCCGTAGCGTGAAAATCAGCAACAACGGCAAACCGTCGCTGGCTGAAGAAACCCGCACGGCCGCCGTCCCGGCAACGGGCGTAACGCTTGATAAAACCACCCTTGCGCTTGCCGTGGGTGCCACCGATACCGTTAACGTAACCGTTAACCCTGCGGGTGCGACAGACAAGACCTTCCGTGTGTCCCTGTCCGATCCGGCGAAGGCGACAGTCACCGCCAGCGATAATGTGCTGACCGTTAAGGGTAAGGCTGCCGGTACATCAGATCTGGTCATCATGACGAATGATGGACTGTTTGTGGGTATCTGCAAAATTACTGTTTCCTGATTAAAGGGGCTCAGGCCCCGTCTTCCGGAGTAAACATGTTCCTTAAATCCGAACCGCTTGATTTTGGCGTGCATACCATAACGCTCTACGAACTTTCCGCACTCCAGCGTATTGCGCATCTGGAGTACATCGCCGAAGAAGAAAAAAAACTGCCAGCAGATGCTGATGACAACGTGCTTTATCCCCTGCTGGTTGCCCGTAATATCCGTGTTGGCGCCCGCGTGGTGGCGATGTCTCTCTGGCAGGGTGATATGGATGGGCCTGACGTCGACAACCTGCACGAGCAGGTTATGTCCACCTGGTCTCCTGAAATGATTGGCAGCGCAGAGTATCTGATAAAAAAACTGTCCGACATGCTCCCCCCTGAGGCAGATCAGGAGCCAGGTGAAGCTGCTGACGAAGTTGAGGGTATGACAACGGAAAAGTCTACGCCGGCGAGCTGAATTTTGTCATGAAGCTGGCGAGGGAGTTTAACCGCCCGGACTGGCGAAACATGCTCGCCGGCATGTCTTCTTCTGAACTTGCCGAGTGGGGGCGCTTTTACCGGCAGCAGTATTTTGAAGGTGATCTGATCGATACCCACTTCTCCCGCTTAAGCCATCTTGTGGTGTCCATGATCTGTAAGGACACCGACACCACCCCGCGTAATTTTAGTCTTCTCAATCCCCCGGCATCGTCGACTGCGGAAATGGGAGACGACACCATGATGTCACTCGCTGAAAGTTTAGGAGGTATGCGCTATGGCCCAGCCGGTGGGTGATCTGGTTGTTAACCTTGATATTGACTCAGTCAAATTTAAACAAGAGGTTGAGTACGCTAAAAAGGCATTAAAAGGAACAGGGACGGCGGCAAATGATGCTGCCCTGCAGGTGCAGCAGTCTTTTTCCAGGCAGGAACTGGCAGCCAGGCGCGCAGGCTTGTCTGTTGGACAGTACAGCAACGCCATGCGTATGCTGCCCGCTCAGTTCACCGATGTTGCCACGCAACTGGCCGGAGGACAAAGCCCCTGGCTTATTCTGCTTCAGCAGGGCGGGCAGGTAAAAGACTCCTTCGGCGGTATTATCCCGACATTCCGGGCATTACTGGGCAGCATTTCTCCTGTAATGCTGGGTGTTGGCGCGCTGGCTGCCGCGACCGGCGCGCTGGCTTACTCGTTTTATCAGGGTTCAGCTACGCTCTCCGGATTCAATAAAACCCTCGTTCTGTCCGGTAATGCTGCCGGCCTGACCGCGCAGCAGATGTTCGATATCGCTGCTGCGGGGGAAAAGTCCGGGCTGACAATCAGCAAGACCAGCGAAGCGCTCACCGCGCTGGTAAATTCTGGCGTGCGAGCCGGTGCAAAATTTGACGATCTGACCGTATCTGTCGCCCGGTTTACAGACGCTTCAGGTCTGCCGATAGAAAAGGTGGCTGAAGCCTTTGGCAAGCTGAGCAGTGACCCGACCGGCGGCCTGATTGCAATGGCCCAGCAGTTTCATAACGTCACAGCTGAGCAGATTGCACATGTGGCCGCCCTGCAACGCGCGGGCGATGCTGCCGGTGCGTTGCAGGCGGCAAATGACGTGGCTACTGCCGGATTTAACCGGCAGACCGAATCCATCCGCGACAACATGGGGACTATTGAGAAAGCAGCAGATTCGCTTTCCCGTGCATTCAAATCTATGTGGGACGCAGCGCTGGATATCGGCCGCCCTGATACTTCAGAGCAGATGCTGAAAAAAGCACAGGACGCTTTTGACCGTGCTGACAAAATCTGGAATCTGCGTAAAAACGACAGCTTCGTTAACGACGATGCCCGCGCCCGTTACTGGACTGACAGGGAGCAGGCACGGCTGGCGCTGGATATGGCGCAGCAGCAGGCGAGAAACTCACAGGTCGGGGCTGAAAATGCGAAGCGTGAAGCGGCGGCTGAGGCTGACAAGCTGAAATATTCCCAGCAGGCGCAGGCGAACTACAGCAAATCACAGACCGCTCTTGAGAAGTACACCTCACGCCAGAATGAACTGAACAAGGCGTTAAAAGAGGGGCGCATCGTTCAGGCTGATTACAACATCAACATGGCGGCGGCCAGAAAGGAATATGAAGCCACCCTCAAGAAGCCTGCAAAAGTCCGCACGGCAGGCGGTGTAAAACTCACTGACAACACCAGCGCGCAGACGCTCGAACTCCAGACCCAGTTGCAGGTGCTGACGCAGCATAAAAATATTAACGACACCATCAGCCAGCAGCGACAGCAGCTCTGGAAACAGCAGGCAAAATACTCCGTTCTCG
>DALYUA010000257.1:0-5163 GCA_031993245.1 Buttiauxella sp.
ATTATCTCGGCACCAACGAGAACCCCTACACCGGCCAGCAATATGTGCTAGAGTCTCGCCATATTTACGATCTTAAAGTCATGCAGGTTGACCCGCTTGAAGCGCCGGATCTCATCTGGCTGCTGCAACAGACGGGTGACGAAGTGCTCGATTACCGCCAGGCGGTGGCTTACTACACCTCCTGTCGCCAGACGGTTGAAGCCGGTGGCAATCACGCCTTTGTGGGCTTCGAAGATTATTTCACACAGCTTGTCGACTTCCTCGGTCTGCATTGAGGCCGGGTCGGCCGATTCCCTGTTTCGCTATCTGAACGAATAAACCATGACGCAATCCAGTTATAACGCCGATGCCATTGAGGTTCTCACCGGGCTTGAGCCGGTTCGCCGCCGTCCGGGGATGTACACCGACACCTCTCGTCCAAACCATCTGGGCCAGGAAGTTATTGATAACAGCGTGGATGAAGCGCTGGCGGGCCATGCTAAGCGTGTTGATGTCATTCTCCATGCTGACCAGTCATTAGAAGTTATTGATGACGGACGCGGTATGCCGGTGGATATTCACCCTGAAGAAGGCGTGCCTGCGGTCGAACTGATCCTCTGCCGTCTGCACGCGGGGGGGAAATTCTCCAATAAAAACTATCAGTTCTCCGGCGGTCTGCACGGAGTGGGGATTTCCGTCGTTAACGCCCTGTCCAGACGGGTTGAAGTTACCGTGCGCCGCGATGCACAGGTCTACAGCATCGCCTTTGAAAACGGCGACAAAGTGCAGGATTTGAAAGTAGTCGGCACCTGCGGCAAACGCAATACCGGCACCAGCGTTCACTTCTGGCCGGACGAAAAATTCTTCGACAGTCCGCGCTTCTCCGTTTCACGCTTAAGCCACCTGCTGAAAGCCAAAGCGGTGCTCTGTCCGGGCGTTGAAATCACTTTTACCGATAAAGTTAACAATACCGAACAGCGCTGGTGCTACCAGGACGGCCTGAAAGATTATCTGAGCGAAGCGGTAAACGGGCTTATCACGCTGCCGGAAGCGCCGTTTATCGGCAACTTTGCAGGCGATACTGAAGAGGTTGACTGGGCGCTGCTCTGGCTGCCGGAAGGCGGTGAACTGCTGACCGAAAGCTACGTCAACCTGATCCCAACCATGCAGGGCGGTACGCACGTCAACGGCCTGCGCCAGGGCCTCCTCGACGCGATGCGTGAATTTTGCGAATACCGCAATATTCTGCCGCGAGGGGTGAAACTCTCGGCGGACGATATCTGGGAGCGCTGCGCCTACGTGCTTTCCGTGAAAATGCAGGATCCGCAGTTCGCCGGCCAGACCAAAGAACGTCTTTCGTCCCGCCAGTGCGCCGCTTTTGTCTCCGGCGTGGTGAAAGATGCGTTTAGCCTGTGGCTGAACCAGAACGTTCAGGCTGCGGAACAACTGGCGGAGCTGGCGATTTCCAGCGCCCAGCGTCGTATGCGCGCGGCCAAAAAGGTGGTGCGTAAAAAGTTGACCAGCGGCCCGGCATTGCCCGGCAAACTGGCCGACTGCACCGCGCAGGATCTCAGCCGCACTGAACTCTTCCTTGTAGAAGGGGATTCCGCAGGCGGTTCAGCAAAGCAGGCGCGCGATCGTGAATATCAGGCGATCATGCCGCTGAAGGGTAAGATCCTGAACACCTGGGAAGTCTCTTCTGATGAAGTGCTGGCCTCGCAGGAAGTGCACGACATTTCTGTGGCGATCGGTATCGATCCTGACAGCGAAGATTTAAGCCAGCTGCGCTACGGTAAGATCTGTATCCTTGCGGATGCGGACTCCGATGGCCTGCACATCGCTACGCTGCTGTGCGCGCTGTTCGTGCGTCACTTCCGCTCGCTGGTCAGAGACGGTCACGTGTACGTGGCGATGCCGCCGTTGTACCGTATCGATCTGGGCAAAGAAGTATACTATGCGCTTGATGAAGAAGAGAAAGCCGGCGTGCTGGAGCAGCTTAAGCGTAAGAAGGGCAAGCCGAACGTGCAGCGCTTTAAAGGTCTGGGCGAGATGAACCCGTTGCAGCTGCGCGAAACCACGCTCGATCCGAATACACGCCGCCTGGTACAGCTCACCATCAGCGACGAAGACAGCGACAGAACGCTGGCGATAATGGATATGCTGCTCGCCAAAAAACGCTCCGAAGACCGCCGTAACTGGTTGCAGGAAAAAGGCGATATGGCCGAACTGGACGTGTAGCGATATCCGCAAAAAAAGGAGCCGGTATAAAAACTGGCTCCCTTCAGATTGATGACCCCCCGAAAAGCGTGGTTTTCGGAGGGGGGGAATAAATCAGAAGACATAATTCCTGGTTTTTAAAATACCGGTAAAGCAACTTTTAACATCTGAGAACTTTATCAACAGACTCAAGGGAGCCAATATAAAAACCGGCTCCCTTTTTATTTGCGAAGAGCAATATTACTTAATCGCGTCTTCCAGAATACGAATGTGAATATCCAGCACGTCATCTTTCACGGCGGCACTGTGGTTCTTCATGTGCGGCGTGGCTAAGTGGGCTTCCAGATGAGCAACGCTTTCCCATTTTTCCACCATAAAGATAGAATCCGGGGCGGTAGTCTGGAACGCGACCTGGGCATTATGATCGACTAATGGCGCATAGCCGTAGCAACCTTCTTCTTCGAGTACGGTCGGAATAATTTTCGCAAATGCATCCAGAACGTTCTTACGATGGTGCTGGCCCGGCCGGGTACGAATTTCAGCTATCACTGTCAGCATGACTAACTCCTTTTTGTAAGCAGGCCAATAGTTAAGCAAAAATTTTGCCGAGATGCTCGCGATATTCTGCAACAAAGCGTGGAACGTCCGGCACCTTCATAACGTCGTTAGCGATAAAGGTCGGCAGGCCTTTCATGCCCAGAAATTCATTGGCTTTATGGAACGGCAGATAAACGCCGTCAACGCCGACGCCGTGGAAGAACTGCTCTTTATCTTCAAAGGCTTGCAGCGGCGCGTTCCAGGTCAGGGAGAGCATATAGGTTTTACCCTGAATCAGGCCGCCGGAACCGTATTTCTTTTCGGCATCAGAGCGGGTGCGGCCGTCGCTGGCATAAAGCGAGCCGTGGCCTTCGGTGAAGACATCATCAATGTACTTCTTCATGGTCCAGGGCGCGCCCATCCACCAGCCGGGCATCTGGTAAATCACGGTGTCGGCCCAAAGATATTTTTCGACTTCCGCTTTCACGTCGTACTCGCTGTCGGTACGCGTGACCTGAACATCATGTCCGAGGTCGCGCAGATAACTTTCCGCGACGTCGGTCAGGGTGTCGTTTAGCTGGCCGTTAGAGTGGGCGAATTTTTTCGCACCGTTGATAATCAGGATGTTGCTCATCGTTAGTCCTCGGATCATTGCGTCTGGCTCGCAGTCTAACGTGATCGTCGTCACGTTAGAATGGCCAGGATGTGCAAAGACTTTTGCCAGATGAGCAATAATCTCCCGGCTGCCGGGTTATCCGCAGCAGCGAACAGCGTTCTTCATCCTGTCTGCTGTAATCCAATAAAAGAAGCGTTTTTACGTATCGAAGTTAAGCTTCTATTAACCGTTGTGCGCTTTAATAGGTATCAGAAACGACATACCGATAAGGAAAACAAAGGATGAAAAAAGTAGCAGCTATTCTGACCGTACTCGCTATTTCCGCCACACCAGCAATTGCTGCGAAGCAAGGTGGTTTTGTGGATCCCAATGCGCCAGCGACGACGCAGCAGGTACCTGCTTCTGGTGGATTTGTCGGCCCAACGGGCACGGTAACGACGGCAGAAAAAGCCAAATCATTCTCAGACGACACCTGGATTACGCTGCGTGGCAAGATTGAACAGCGTATCGGTGGAGATCACTACATCTTCCGCGATGCTTCCGGCACGGTAAATGTGGAGATCGATAACAAGCGCTGGAACGGGCAGACCATCACCCCGCAGGACAGGGTAGAGATTCAGGGCGAAGTGGACAAAGACTGGAATTCTGTTGAAATCGACGTCAAGCAAATCAACAAAATGAAGTAAAGCCGCAGCGAACCGCCTGATGCGGCCCGCTTTCCTTCATTCAGCGGCGTCAAACGCTATGCCAGGCTATTCCTCCCTGTGACTCGGCAGGCCAGATAAGGTACTATCGGCGGCAATTACGCCGTTTGTGGCCACACTCGGCTCGTCAGTTTGAGGATGAATAATTAATGAGTGATTTAACTCATGATGGTGCAGAGCGCCTTGCGCTGCACGAGTTCACGGAAAATGCCTATCTCAACTATTCCATGTACGTCATCATGGACCGCGCGCTGCCGTTTATTGGCGATGGGCTTAAGCCCGTGCAGCGCCGTATCGTCTATGCCATGTCGGAGTTGGGACTCAGCGCCAGCGCTAAATTCAAAAAATCTGCCCGTACCGTAGGTGACGTGCTGGGTAAATACCATCCGCACGGCGACAGCGCCTGCTACGAAGCGATGGTGCTGATGGCGCAGCCGTTCTCTTACCGCTATCCGCTGGTAGACGGGCAGGGGAACTGGGGCGCGCCGGACGATCCGAAATCCTTCGCGGCGATGCGTTATACCGAATCGCGCCTGTCTAAATACGCAGAAGTGCTGCTGGGTGAACTGGGGCAGGGCACCGTTGATTACACGCCGAACTTTGACGGCACGCTGCAGGAGCCAAAAACGCTGCCTGCGCGTCTGCCAAACATTTTGCTGAACGGCACTACCGGTATTGCGGTCGGGATGGCGACGGATATTCCACCGCACAACCTGCGGGAGGTGGCGAAAGCCGCCATCACGCTTATCGACCAGCCAAAAACGACGCTCGATGAGCTGCTGGATATCGTTCATGGCCCCGATTATCCGACCGAAGCCGAAATCATCACGCCGCGTGCTGAAATTCGTAAAATTTACCAGAACGGCCGAGGTTCTGTGCGCATGCGTGCCGTATGGAAAAAAGAAGAGGGCGACGTGGTGATTACCGCGCTGCCGCACCAGGTTTCCGGTGCCCGCGTGCTGGAACAAATCGCCAGCCAGATGCGCGCCAAAAAGCTGCCGATGGTAGAAGACCTGCGCGACGAATCCGATCATGAAAACCCAACGCGTCTGGTAATCGTGCCGCGTTCAAACCGCGTGGACATGGAACAGGTAATGAACCACCTGTTTG
>DALYUA010000258.1:0-5159 GCA_031993245.1 Buttiauxella sp.
GTTTATGCGAGATGTTAATAAAAGAGGGATGTAATCCGCTTCTGGCATAAAAACACGCTCCCCTCCGGGAGCGTAAAAAATTTGAAAAAGATCAGTGACTTAAAAGCGTTTTAAACCGTACTAATAAAAACAAAGAATGCGATCCTCT
The DNA here is from genome assembly GCA_031993245.1 of Buttiauxella sp. GTDB lineage: Bacteria > Pseudomonadota > Gammaproteobacteria > Enterobacterales > Enterobacteriaceae > Dryocola. Next base: position 149 of record DALYUA010000258.1, read on the forward strand.
GGTTTACCCCAAACACTCGAAAACCACGCTTTTCGGGTGTTTAACATTACTCTGACGCTCCCTTCCGGGAGCGTGTTTCATCAGGTGGCGTTGCGCAAGACCGTCAGGCAACGCTTGAGTTGTTCATCTAACGGTGCTTCAACACGCATAATTTCACCCGTGTTCGGATGCGTAAAGCGTAGCGCGGCGGCGTGCAAGAACAGACGGTTTAATCCTGTGCCTGCCAGTTGCTTATCAAACTCACGATCGCCGTAGCGATCATCAAAGGCGATCGGATGCCCGGCATGGAGCGTATGCACGCGAATCTGGTGTGTACGGCCCGTTACCGGGCTACAGCGCACCAGCGTCGCAAATTTATAACGCTCCTCGACCTTAAAGCGAGTCTCTGAAGCTTTGCCTTCGCTGTTAACACGCACAATGCGCTCACCGCTTTGCAGAATATTTTTCAGCAGCGGAGCCTGCACCACTTTCATATGCGATTGCCACTGGCCGCGGACCAGCGCCAGATAATCCTTCTGCATGCCTTTTTCACGCAGTTGCTCATGTAAAGAACGTAGCGCGGAACGTTTTTTCGCCACCAGTAGAATACCGGAGGTGTCACGATCGAGGCGATGAACGAGTTCCAGGAAGCGGGCTTCCGGGCGTAACGCACGCAGGCCTTCGATTACGCCAAAACTTAATCCGCTGCCTCCATGTACCGCCGTGCCCGAAGGCTTGTTCAGCACAAGAAGATGGTCGTCCTCATAGAGAATAGCGTCAGCCAGCGCCGCCACTTTCTGCAGGTGCGGTGAAACTGGCGCATCTTCACGCTCGGCTATTCTGACGGGCGGAATCCTGACTTCATCGCCATCTTCCAGTTTGTACTCCGGTTTAATGCGCTTTTTATTCACGCGCACTTCGCCTTTGCGCAAAATGCGATAGATCATACTTTTCGGCACGCCCTTTAAACGGGAGAGCAAAAAATTGTCGATACGTTGCCCGGCCTCATCGGCGGAAATAGCAACGATTTTTACGGAAGGTGTCTGGGTTTTCATGGTCGGCGATTCTAAATAGCGGACGCACATAGCGCCACTCATTTTTATGTGCTTAACTGACAATCTGCCCGGTTCAAGGCGATATAACCTCTCTTTTTGCACTTTCTGCCCCAAGCAGAAAAAAAGCGGGTTAAATTCTGTAAGAAACGAGGCATCAAAGGCAAAAGTCATCTTGCTATAATAAGGTTAGCAATGGAATAATGCTGCGGTTTTCCGTGTTGATACTTGTTAGCGCAAGGAATTTTGCGGAAGTACCATTTTTGTCTGAATGAACATCCACGCAGCAATGGCGTAAGACGTAATGTACTTTCAGGCAGTTAGCGGGCTGCGGGTTGCAGCCTGGCCGGTAAATGGAATCAACGCTTGCGAAACTATTTCCAGGACTTGTTCCCACGATAATTGCGCTGTATTTCCGTATGAAATACAGGCTACCGACACTTTGCGCCTCTCAGCAAGCGACAACCGTGAGGTTGGCGACTGTGCGTTTAGTCACGAGGCCATCGGTTCATTCCCGGTCAGCGTCACCATGCCCGTAGCTAATCACTAATGTAAGAATAATGAGTAAGTTACGATGAAAAGAATGCTAATAAACGCAACTCAGCAAGAAGAGTTGCGTGTCGCCCTTGTAGATGGGCAGCGCCTGTACGATCTGGATATTGAAAGCCCAGGACACGAACAGAAAAAAGCCAACATCTATAAAGGAAAAATCACCCGCATTGAACCAAGTCTGGAAGCGGCATTTGTAGATTACGGCGCGGAACGTCATGGTTTCCTCCCTCTCAAAGAGATCGCCCGCGAATACTTCCCGTCTAATTATTCATCACATGGTCGTCCGAACATTAAAGATGTTCTGCGCGAAGGCCAGGAAGTGATTGTCCAGATTGATAAAGAAGAACGTGGCAATAAAGGCGCAGCCTTAACCACCTTTATCAGCCTGGCCGGTAGCTACCTGGTGCTAATGCCGAACAACCCGCGCGCTGGCGGTATTTCACGCCGCATTGAGGGTGACGACCGTACCGAGCTGAAAGAAGCCCTTTCTTCTCTGGAACTGCCGGACGGCATGGGACTGATTGTACGTACTGCCGGCGTGGGTAAATCCGCTGAAGCACTGCAGTGGGACTTAAGCTTCCGCCTGAAACACTGGGAAGCTATTCTCAAAGCCGCTGAGAGCCGCCCTGCTCCGTTCCTTATCCATCAGGAAAGCAACGTTATCGTGCGTGCCTTCCGTGACTATCTGCGTCAGGACATCGGTGAAATTCTCATCGATAACCCGAAAGTGCTTGAGCTGGCTCGTCAGCACATCGGCGCGCTGGGTCGTCCCGATTTCAGCAGCAAAATTAAGCTCTACACCGGTGAAATCCCGCTGTTTAGCCATTACCAGATTGAATCGCAGATTGAGTCCGCCTTCCAGCGTGAAGTCCGCCTGCCGTCCGGTGGTTCAATTGTTATCGACTCCACCGAAGCCCTGACCGCCATCGATATTAACTCCGCTCGCGCAACCCGCGGTGGTGATATCGAAGAGACAGCCTTTAATACCAACCTTGAAGCGGCCGACGAAATCGCCCGTCAGCTTCGCCTGCGCGATCTCGGTGGCCTGATCGTTATCGACTTCATCGATATGACGCCGGTTCGCCATCAGCGTGCGGTTGAAAACCGTCTGCGCGAAGCTGTGCGTCAGGATCGTGCCCGTATCCAGATAAGCCATATCTCTCGTTTCGGCCTGCTGGAAATGTCCCGTCAGCGTCTCTCCCCGTCCCTGGGCGAGTCAAGCCACCATGTGTGTCCGCGCTGTAGCGGTACCGGTACAATCCGTGACAACGAATCCCTGTCGCTTTCCATTCTGCGCCTGATTGAAGAAGAAGCGCTGAAAGAGAATACCCAGGAAGTCCACGCTATCGTGCCGGTACAGGTTGCCTCCTACCTGCTAAATGAAAAACGTGATGCGGTAAGCGCCATTGAAACCCGTCAGGGCGGCGTGAAAGCCATCATCGTGCCAAACGATCAGATGGAAACCCCGCACTACTCCGTTCTGCGCGTGCGTAAAGGCGAAGAAACCAAAACGCTGAGCTACATGCTGCCGAAGCTGCATGAAGAAGAGATGGCCATGCCGTCTGATGAAGAGCATGCCGAGCGTAAACGTCCGGAGCAGCCAGCGCTTGCCACTTTCGTTATGCCAGACGTGCCTGCAGCGCCTCCGGAAGCAGCGCCTGCGGCAAAACCAGCAGCCGCGCCTAAAACCGCAGCGCCTGCGCAACCTGCAGCACCGGCGCAGCCTGGTCTGGTTAGCCGCATCGTCAGCGCGCTGAAAAACCTTTTTGCCGGTGAAGCTACCGTCGAGAGTAAAGAAGCAAAAGAAGAGAAACCTGCTGAGGCTGAAGTTCAACGCCAGGGTCAGGAGCGCCGTAACAACCGTCGCCAGAACAATCGTCGTGACCGTGGCGATCGCAACAACCGTGACCGTGATAACCGTAACGAGAATCGCGAAGGTCGTGAAAGTCGCGAACCACGTGAAAACCGTGACGAAAACCGTCGCAACCGTCGCCAGGGCCAGCAGCAAAACGCAGAGGTTCGTGAAGCTCGTCCGAACGTAGCGGAAGAGGTTGAAAAACCGAAAGCGCGTGAAGAGCAGCAGCCGCGTCGCGATCGCAACCGCCGTCGTAGTGATGACAAGCGTCAGGCGCAGCAGGAAGTTAAAGCGCTGCAACGCGACGAAGTTGTTGAAGTCGAAGCCGAGCAGGAAGAACGCGTTCAGGTTATGCCGCGCCGTAAACAGCGTCAGCTGAGCCAGAAAGTTCGTTTCGAATCTGCAGAAGATATTGCTGCAGCTCAGGCGGCGGCAACAGCGACAGCTGCGGCAGAGCGGGAAGAAGCAGCGCCGGTGCAGGCAGCAGTTGAGACGCCTCACACCGAGCTGGCCACTATTCCATTACCAGCCGTGGTTGAAGCACAGGCTAACGAGCAGGACGAGAACGGCGATTCACGTAATGACTCTAACGGTATGCCACGTCGTTCACGTCGTTCTCCACGCCACCTGCGCGTGAGCGGCCAGCGTCGTCGTCGCTACCGCGATGAGCGTTACCCAACCCAGTCGCCAATGCCGTTAACGGTTGCCTGCGCATCGCCTGAGCTGGCCTCTGGTAAAGCCTGGATCAGCTACCCAATTGCCCGCCAGGACGCTGCAGCGCCGGAAGAAGTGCAGAACGACGTTGTTGCTGAAGAAGCACAGGTTGCAGCAGCCGTTCAGCAGCCGGCAGAGGTTGCGGTTTCTGAGCCTGTTGTTCAGGAAGCGCCGGTTGCTGAGCCTGTCATTGAGACAACGCATCCGGAAGCGATCGCAACGCCGGTTACCGAGCAGCCTCAGCTAATCGCCGGGCAGGATAAAGTTGTCGCTGAACAGATCATTGAAGAAGCGGCTCCTGCCGCGGTTGAAGCCCCTGTGGAAGTTGCTCAGGCTGCGGAAATGGCAGAAGCTGCCCCTGTGGTAGTAGAGCAAACTGCCCCGGAAGCGCCGGTTGCCACCGCTGAAGAGAGCAAACCAGTTGTCTCAGAGCCTGAAGCAGCTGTTGAAACGGCACCTGTTGCAGAACCAGCGCCAGCGGCTGCATCGGTTGCAGTGCCGGTGGTTCCACACGCCGTTAAGCACGCCACAGCGCCAATGACGCGTGCTCCTGCACCTGACTATACGCCAGAGCCAGAGCATCACAGCGACTGGGTTCGTCCGGACTTTGAGTTTACCGGTCGCGGCTCGGCAGGCGGACACAGCGCAACGCACCACGCGACCGCGCCAGCAACTCGCCCACAAAGCGCCGAGTAATATCAGGCGTTAATGATGAAAAGCCGGTCAGGTAACTGACCGGCTGAAAACATTGTCAAACTTCTTTATCGTTAAAAGTTACTTTGCGTATTACTTTTAAAAACAAAGAATTATTACTTCTGGTCTACCCCAAACATCCAAAAACCACGCTTTTCGGGTGTTT
>DALYUA010000259.1:0-5153 GCA_031993245.1 Buttiauxella sp.
CTGGCGCAGCGCAGCGCGCAGGCGGCCAAAGAAATCGAGGGCCTGATTAGCGAATCCGTTTCTTTAATTGATTCAGGCTCCGAACAGGTGGTCCATGCGGGTGAAACCATGAGCGGACTGGTTGACGCGGTACGACGTGTAACGGACATCATGCTGGAAATCGCCGCCGCGTCCGACGAGCAAAGCCGTGGCATTCAGCAGGTCGGCCAGGCCATTAACGAAATGGACAACGTGACCCAGCAAAACGCCTCGCTTGTGGAAGAGGCAACGGCCGCCGCCGTCTCGCTGGAGGAGCAGGCAGAGCGTCTGACCGCCGCCGTAGGCATCTTCCGCTTGAGTGCGCAGGCACAAGCGGCGAAGCCTGTCGTGGCTAAAGTAGCGAAGCTGAAACCGGCTCCGGCAGCAGAAAGCGACGATAACTGGGCGACGTTTTGATGTTAAGGACCCTCTGCTAAAGGGAGGGTCAGGGTGAGGGGACTCGTTTAAAGAGAACGCGTCCCCTGGATGAATCCGCTAATCCGCTGTATAAATAAAGAAATTTTCGAATTAACCGATATTTATAAGGTACTCATTCGATTTTTCGGACGCGGCGCGGGCTAGTCAACATCACCCAACAACAGGAACACACTGCTGTGAGCATGATCCAGAATCTGATTAAGAAGGCCTTTGGAACCGTCAATAGCAACGAGGCGGCCAGCTTTTTAGCCAGCGCATGCAATCGTATGAAAAACAGCAGCAAAGCTGAAATTCAGTATGAAATCGAGCAGGCCCTGTGCGGGGTGAATCTCAACCGGCTCGGCAGCCATGACGTTGGGATGCTGGCGCGCCTGAAAGCTGCCGAAGCCGAGGCCATGCAGCTACGTGCCGAATTAAAAGCCGTTGCCGGTAAAAGCAAAACCAAAACGGTTTACCAGGATAATCCCGAAACGCTCAGACGGCTGGCGGAAGTTCAGGGCGAACTGGCCGCGGCACGGCTCAATACCGTACCGCAAGCCGAAATCCAGCGCCTTTCAACGCGCATAGCCGGGCTGCAAAAGAATCTCGAAAGCGAACGCGAGCACCATTATCAGGAGCTGGCCCTGCTGCGCGAAACCCTGCAGCGCAAAATGGAAGAGCAGGTTCGCCAGATGCCGGATGGGCGGGTAAATCACGAACTCTCTGAACGTATTCTCGATTTGCAAAAATCGCTCGCCACGCAAAAAGAAATGCACCATGCCGAACTCGTTCAACTGCATGCAACCATGCAGCAGGATATCGATAATCAACGCATGCTACGCAGCGATCTGGTCAAAAATGGCAACGCTCTGATCGAAACGGTACAGGCATTACAACATCAGATTGCCGGACTTAAACAACAGTTGCAGGAAACGGGGGCGCAAAGCGATACGGCGCGCGTTGCCTATGAGCAGGCGCTACAGGCGCATCAAATCTATATCAACGTGCTGAAGAACGAACTTAGCGAACTGACCCGGCAGAATAAGCAGCTGGAAACCAGCGTTGTCGAACACCGCAACGAAGCGCAGGCCAGCCGGCTGGCAGCAGAAGAGCTGGGCCAGAAAATTCTCACTATGCAGCGCGCTCTGGACGAGATGGCCGAAACCGCGCAGAATTACGCTCGTGCTATAGAAAACGCTGAAGTTCAGGTTTCGCAACTCCGTTTCTTACCGGAACAGGTGCTCAGCGATAGCCAGCACTGTGAAACATTGAGCCGTAAGCATGAAGCCGCCGAGACCGAAATAACCCACGTAAACGGGGCGAAAAGCTTCATGCGCTGGATGACAGAAAAATAACTAACCCCGCAGGAATGACTTAATGAGTTATCGTTTCACCCTTACCGCGCTCGCGGCTTTTTCTCTTTTTGGTTGTGCAAAACCCGTCACCGGGGAGCCGCAGGCCGACTTTACTACCGGTCCAACCCTTGTCACCGTTGAGCATGCATGGACTCGTACCGACGATGGCGCGACGGTGTATGTTACCGTCGACGGTAAAGATGCCGCAGCGTTAAAAGTCGGCGAAAGCGTTGCGCTTCGTCTGCCTGAGGGGACATACCAGATTGGCGGTTATGCTAAGTCCTTAATCGGCAAGGTCAGCGTGGAACCGGTGAAACTCACCACCACAGCCGGCGATACGAAGGCGGTGGAATACGCTGTTACCAGAAGCAAACCCGGCTTTAAAGAAGTCCAGCCTGACGAAATAACCAGGCCTGCAGAAGACCCAAGCGCTTAATTCCTTCGAATGCACTCACATTCAGCTACGTGAGTAAGTTACTCTGATGACCTGCCGGGCGTGGAACGCGGCCTGAAAATGCTCCCTCTCCATTTTCATTACGGAGAGGGAAATCCCTTATGTCAGTTTGAATACCGCCACCGTTTCGTTAAGCATCTGCGACTGCTCCTTTAGCGACATTGCGGCTGCGGACGCCTCTTCGACTAAGGCCGCGTTCTGCTGAGTGACGACGTCCATCTGCACTACCGCCTGATTAATTTGCTCAATGCCCGTGCTTTGCTCTTTTGTGGAAACGGCGATGTGCTCCATTAACGAAGTCACTTCCTTAATCGCTCTGGAGATGCGCTGCATGCTCTCACCGGCTTTATTGACCAGCAGGCTGCCGTGATTGACCTGCTCGCCAGAGAGCTCAATCAGATCTTTGATCTCTTTTGCCGCCACGGAAGAGCGCTGGGCAAGATTACGAACCTCTGAGGCGACAACGGCAAATCCACGACCTTGTTCCCCGGCGCGCGCGGCTTCCACGGCGGCGTTGAGCGCCAGAATATTGGTCTGGAAGGCGATGTCTTCAATGATGCTGATGATGCTGTCTATCTTGCCGGAACTGGATTCGATATTGCGCATCGAATCGATAACCTCTTCAACAATATTATTCCCGTCGTTTGCAGCAATCAGCATGCCGTCTGCCAGGGCGTTTGCCTGTCGGGAGTTCTCGGACGTTTGCCTTACGGTTACCGTCAACTGTTCCATGCTGGCAGCCGTTTCACCCAGCGATGCGGCCTGCTCTTCTGTGCGGGAGGAGAGGTCGGTGTTACCGGCGGCAATCTCTTCGGACGCGTAGGCAACCGTCTGACTGGATTCACGTACCTGGCCGATAATATGCGCAAGCGACTGACGCATTTTCTCCAGCGTGCGCATCATCTCACCGATTTCATCATTGGCTTTTGCCACGATTGGCGTCTGTAACTGGCCGCTGGCAATCTCGCTGCAGTGTTTTTTAGCCGCGTCTAACTCATTAATCAACCGGCTTTTCAGCAGGATGAAAACGCCTGCCAGAATGGCAACAAACAGCACCGCAAATACCGCGATGAGCAGCAGGCTGGAACTAAATCTGGATTGCGCGTCTTTGTTTAGCTGCTGCGCATACTGCTCGCGGAAGGCCAGAAGTTTATCCAGCGTAATTTCATACTGGCGATCGAGCGCGGGTATGATCATCGTCACCAGATCGTTTACACGCTGCTTATCATTTGCTGAAGCTGCATCGAGCAACGGCTGCAAACCCTGGTCACGATAGGCAAGAAACGCGGCCTGATACGCATCGGCAAGAGGTTGTTCGCCAGGCTGTTTCGGTGCCTGTAAATAAGCCTGAAAAGCGTCGTTAGTTTTGCCCAGAACAGTCCTTGCCCCTTCAAGCGCAAGCTGTGCCTGTTCGGTGCGACCGCGCTGCATCTCCTCCATCGCTTCCAGAGCGCGCACTCGCAAAGTACGGCTGTGGTTAATTGGATCGATAACCGACAGCACCACGCGAATTTCGCGATTTACATTGTCCAGAGACTGGTTACTGCGGGTAAGAGACCAGATATTTGAGGCGGTGCTGGCTAAAAAGATAATAAGTAACGTGCTAAAAACTAAAATAGTAAAACGCCTGACTGACATGATAGATCCTTAGATCACTGGAATATTCTTGTTTGCTACTGCGGATGGCTCCGATGAATCACCGCTTCGCCCTCTACTATCGGCAGAAATAGCTGAAGGTTTATTTATCTTGCAAGCTGTGTTTCGGCCTGCGTCATATTTGTGTCATCTGGCTGCTTTATAAAACGGTGACTGAATATCAAAGGACCTGTAAAAACATGAAATTAAAAACACCTGCACTGTTATTCACCTGTCTGTTTCCTCTGGTAAGCCAGGCGGCAGAGCCTCACGTTGAGCGTTACGTTGTCACCTTCCCGCAAGGCGATCGTGTGGAATATAAGGGCGCATATGCCAGTGCATTTCCGGACGGATTGCCGGTTGGCGTTGGCTCCGGCCTGCAATTTGTGCGCAAAGAGGGCAGCGATCTGATTTTTGCTACTGTCACCGACCGCGGGCCTAATGCTGACTCGCCCAAAGCGGGCGAGAAAGATTCCAAGATTTTCGCTAATCCCAAATTCACACCGCTGCTGATGACCATTCGCGTTGGCGATGGTAAAGCGCAGGCCATTGATGCCCATGCCCTGCATGATGAACAGGGGCCAATCAGCGGCTTACCCTTGCCGGAAGGGTTGATTGGCGCGACGAATGAAATCGCGCTGGGCGATACGTTACAGCAGTTGCCGAGCGACAAACGTGGCCTGGACACCGAAGGCATTACGCCGGATGGCAAAGGTGGATACTGGCTGTGTGATGAATATGGTCCGTTTATCGTAAACATCGATGCAAAGGGCAAAATCCTGAAAAAATACGGCCCGCAGGCGGAACAGGGAGAGCAGGGCGTTGCTGGCGGTTTACCCAATATTATCAAGTGGCGTCAGGCAAACCGTGGCTTTGAAGGAATAACCCGCATGCCGGACGGGCGCATTATCGCTGCGGTACAAAGCACGCTGGATATCGACGGCAAGAGCAAAAACGGCGCGCTATTTACACGCCTGGTCAGCATCGACCCGGCAAGCGGCAAAACCGCCATGTACGGCTATCCGATTGATGCCGATGTCTACAAAAAGGCCAAAGACGCCAAAATTGGTGACATTGTGGCTCTGGACAATAACCGCCTGCTGCTGATTGAGCAGGGCAGCGATAAAAATAAAGTAATGCGCAATCTGGTTTACGTAGTCGACTTATCCCAGGCCAGCGATCTGAGTAAATTTGATAAAGAAAAAGCGCCGGAATTCGATGATGCGCAACAGTTGCAGGCTCGCGGCATTAAACTCGCCGGGAAGAAAGCGATC
>DALYUA010000260.1:0-5140 GCA_031993245.1 Buttiauxella sp.
GGATCCGGGCTGCCTGAAGGCCTGTCCCTCCGCCGGAGCCATCATTCAATACGCTAACGGCATCGTTGATTTTCAGTCGGAACACTGCATTGGCTGCGGGTACTGTATTGCCGGGTGCCCGTTCAATATTCCGCGCCTGAATAAAGACGACAACCGCGTCTATAAATGCACGCTGTGTGTGGATCGCGTAAGCGTCGGCCAGGAGCCGGCCTGCGTGAAAACCTGCCCGACCGGCGCCATCCATTTTGGCACCAAAAAGGAGATGCTGGAGGTAGCCGATGAACGCGTCGGCAAGCTGAAAAAGCGTGGTTATGAACACGCTGGCGTCTATAACCCGCAGGGCGTTGGCGGTACGCATGTGATGTACGTTCTGCACCATGCTGACCAGCCGGAGCTTTACCACAATCTGCCAAAAGATCCGCAAATCGATACGCCAATCAGCTTGTGGAAAGGCTTGCTCAAACCGCTGTCGGCGGCAGGTTTTATCGCCACCTTCGCCGGGCTGATTTTCCACTACGTGGGTGTCGGGCCAAACGAAGAGGTGGATGAAGACGAGGAGGAACATCATGACTAAGAAGAGCAGGATGATTGTCAGGACGAAGTTTATCGACCGCGCCTGTCACTGGACGGTGGTTATCTGCTTCTTCCTGGTGTCGCTCTCCGGCATCGCGCTGTTCTTCCCGACGCTGCAATGGCTGACGGAAACCTTTGGTACGCCGCAGATGGGCCGTATTCTGCATCCGTTCTTCGGCGTGCTGATTTTCGTGGCGCTGATGTTTATGTTCACGCGCTTTGTACATCACAACATCCCTGATAAGCACGACATTCCGTGGGTAAAGGGCATCGTTGAGGTGCTCAAGGGCAACGAGCATAAAGTGGCGAAGGTCGGCAAATACAACGCCGGGCAAAAGATGATGTTCTGGACCATCATGAGCATGATTTTCGTGCTGCTGGTGACCGGCGTTATCATCTGGCGGCCTTATTTCGCAGACTTCTTCCCCATCAAAGTCGTGCGCTACAGCCTGCTGATTCACGCCACAACGGCGATTATTTTGATCCACGCCATTTTGATCCATATGTATATGGCGTTCTGGGTGAAAGGGTCGATTAAAGGCATGATCGTCGGCAAAGTCAGCCGCCGCTGGGCGCAGAAGCACCATCCTCGCTGGTATCGTGAGGTTGAAGCGGCAGAGGCGAAGAAAGAGAGCACCGAAGGGCTATAGTTCTTCCGTAGATAAAAAAAGATGGCGCGACATTACGCCCGACAAAGCAATAAACAATGTTGCTTTCAGGGTTGAAATGGCGCGCCATCTGCTTTTCCTGCCTGCGGCAGTGAACACGATGTCACACAGCACTGGATTGATGAAAAACTTCTAAGCTGCCTGTACGGCAGTGAACTTTTATCGCGGTGACATGGGGTGTCGGGGGGCCTTCTAAGCTGCCTGTGCGGCAGTGAACGGCACGCGGAAGCATATTGCGTTTAGCGAACTCTTCTAAGCTGCCTGTGCGGCAGTGAACGGGGATAACATCTGGCGCCAGATGGTCACGCTCTTCTAAGCTGCCTGTGCGGCAGTGAACCTTATGGAAGCCATTGTCGGCGGTTGCCTGCTCTTCTAAGCTGCCTGTGCGGCAGTGAACTTAGAAACACCGGACGGGAAATTCTTTAAACCCTTCTAAGCTGCCTGTGCGGCAGTGAACCGTTAAGGGGGCAGTATGGCGATAATCATGGCTTTCTAAGCTGCCTGTACGGCAGTGAACAGGAGCTTTACACGCTTAACCGGTTGATGCAATAGATAAAATCTTCATTTTTTATAATAAACCCTTTTTTTAGCCTCTGAATTTAGCTTAATAAAATCAAAATGTTACAGGTTGACTCTAAATTAGGGTTTCACGAATAGGGGCAATCTGAGGAGAACCAATAGCAGCAGTATTTTACCGGTGCCGGGACAACAGCAGCTCCCCTGGTAGCAGTGCTGAAGCCGATAACGTTGGAGATTATAAGCATGAGTGGCGTGGGGAGATTTCCAGAAAGTCGGCCATCGCCAGCAATCTGTTGATAAAGCTCTGTCTGAGAACGGCAACCCAAAGTGGATCACCCTGACGGAATTAACGCTTGCGGCAGGTGTTCGACTCACATCCGGGCAGCATGAAGTCCTCCGTCCGCGAATTGAGCAACCCCATGCGTGATTAACCGGGCGAGGCACTCGCCCGGTCAGCAGATTAAAACCAGGGAATACTGGCCCCGTCGCTCAGACCATAGCTACTGAACACGCCGCTGCTTTGCTGTTGTTGTAACTCCCCATGCTGAATAAACAGGCGAAACGCCTGTTTGCTGGAGAGGCTTTTCATCTGAATAAATGGCAGCTTGCTGCTTTGCCCTTGCATGGTGCTCAGTCTGTGTTGCGCTTCTTCTTCCGTTATCCATCCTTTGCGTACCGAACGACGCAGCAGGCGTTCAGGGCTGCTTTTCACCTGAACACGAGTCACCTTGCGCCAGCCTTTAATTGCCGGAACGGGTAATACGGGCGAAGCAGCACAGTAATCGCTCAACCCTGCACGCCAGCCGGTCGCTTCCAGTTCCTTAAGCGCAGCTTGCTCACCGTGCAAACGAAGCACGCCGCCGGGCGAGCGGCTATGTTCAGGAAAACTGACGCCAATATCTCCTTTTCCCCTGCCGCCCAGCGCCCTGTGAAGCTTGGCAAACAGCGCCGCCATCAGCATAGATTCCTGAAACTCCGGGTCCGGCAGAACCCGGATCTCCTGATAGCTATTCATCCGCCGCTCCTTATTCAGATTTCTCACCAAATACGCCACCGCGGATCAAGACCGCCATAACGTAATGCTGCTGCTCAACCACAGGTTTGTCGCCTTTAGTCACCCAGTTATCCAGCAGCGTGTAAAAATCCATTTTTTCTTTTGGCTGACGACAGGCAATGCCCCGGCTGGTTACCGAACCATATGGCTCAACCGCAATGGCCCCCAGCGCCTCCGTCTGCGGATGCCAGGTGTCGATGGTGCGCAGTGCGTTACCCACTTTCTGGGAATGCAACGCCGCCACATCGTTGACCTGATAAAGCACTTTGCTTTTACTGCTGCTGCTGTCCAGCACCAGTTCCTGAGATGGAAAGACTTCCTGCCCTTCGCCCAGGCGCACAAACGCTTCCACGTTCAGCAGCACAAAGGTGTCGCCCTTCAGCCCATTTTCAATTTCGGCGGCAAGTTCTTCAATGGCACCGTCACGTTTCTCAAAATCACGCAACGGGAAGTCATGAGCGTTAAAGGTCCACATTTTGCTTCCCTTAACAATCACCTGAATATGCTCCGCCCCAACGCGGTTGCGCCATAAAAAACGCCCGTTCGCAAGGTTGGTGGCATAGCGCAGCGCCAGTTCGCCGAAACCGTGCTCGGCTATATAGCCTTCGATGGTTTTCTGTAATGCATCCTGATACGTCTTATCGTTACAGACCGAAGGCGTTGCCAGATTCCCCAGCACGCGCAGCGTAAAGGCCATTTTTAACGTGTCGGCATCTGCCGGAAGTGCGGCCACATCCACACGTTGCAGGTTGGCTTTCTGGATTTCAGCATCCAGTTTTGCCGGGTCGCTGACCAGTGCATTTTTGAGGCGGTTGGAGATAGTACCGCGCACCGCTTTTTCCTGAATACGCACGGGTTGCCAGCTATCGCCCTGCCAGTTTCCGGAAAACATCACCGCGTCTGAGTTCGCCAGTTTGCGTTCAAATGCCAGTACCGATGCGGTTTTAATCGTCGCTGCTTTAGCCATTTTTTCGTCCCTTAAAAATCATCAAAGTTACGTGGATCTTCGTCTTCATCCGAGTCGTCATCAGGCAGCGCCTGCCCGCGACAGTAATAACCAGAGTCAGTGTTGTGGTAACGCCAGAACACATCGTTTAAATCTTTAATACGATGGGCACCGCGCCACTCGCCAACGCCATAAACGGCTTCGGCAAAGCAGAACGGCGTTTCTTCATCACGCGCGTTCGTTACGCTGCCGGCTTCATAGAGTGGAGAAATGCGCTGCCAGCCCGTCATCAACGGAACCAGATAGCCGGGGAAAGGTTTTCCCTGGTAGCTCCAGGTTGCACCATCACCCGCCTGTTCACCGCCTTCTGCCGCCATTTTTAATGCCGCAAAATCGAGCCACGCATCGATCGTTTCAGCTTGCGGGTTAAGCTGACGAAGCTGCTGATAATGCTCATCAAGCAGGGATGAGCGATCCACCAGCACGAAGCCGGGCATCAGACCATAGAGCAGAGGTTTGATACCGGAGGCGCTACAGACCTGCACATTGCGAAGCCCGGTGATGGTTCCACCCGCCAGCTTTTGCATCTGACAGAGCGTTTGCATGTGTTTTGCCAGCTCACGCATACCAATTTCGCCGTTAGCTATCTCTCCCTCGCATTCCAGCAGCAGCGAAACGGTGAGGTGCATACGCCCCTCTTCATTAAAAGATGCGGTTTTACCTTCGCGTGTTAACGGATTACGGGTGAGAGCAAACTGATAGTCGCGTCCGGATGAGTGAGCATGGGCCTGATGGCGATGGCATATCACCGCGCAACCTTCCAGTCGCAACCCGTGCGAAGCCTGGAGCTTGCGGGATAAGGCGTGGGTATAACCCAGAAAGTGGGTTATAGCCGGAAAACCCCAGGTTAGCCCCGCAACGGCGTTGGCATTTTCAACCGTCAGCCACGGCAAAATAATGACGTTACTCATGGCGGTAGCTCCTTATAGCCTGCTCCATTTCACACAGTCGACGCTGAAAAAGGGGCCAGGTTTGCCACTCGTGCCGCTCCGTCTGCCCGACTGCCATATCGGCCCGACGCAGATGGCTGTTCAACCACAGCGCAAAATCATCCGCCACGGCGTCCTGCCAGTCGTCTTTATCGCGTTCCGCCCGGAATGCTTCATCATTTTTAGTCCGCCACGGATCGAGCCAGAGTTGCTGATGCGCTTTAAGCCTGCAGTTCTCATCGTCAGTCCAGCCAGCCCATTCCTCGCGCTGGATATCTGCCGCAAGGTTAAATAACAGATCGATAAGCTCATCGATATAGCGATTAAGTTGCTGGCGGATTTGGTATTTCTTCGTTTTGCCGGTACTGATTAGCAGATGAATCAGACGACG
>DALYUA010000261.1:0-5119 GCA_031993245.1 Buttiauxella sp.
CGGAGATAGCGCCCCGGCCCGGCGCCCGCTGGCTATTTTGCTCGACGGACAGTTTTGGGCAGAAGAGATGCCCGCGTGGCCAGCCCTTCAGGCACAGACCAATGCCGGAGCGCTGCCGGAAGCCGTCTATGTGCTGATCGATGCCATTGATGATGCGCGCCGCAGCCGGGAACTTCCTTGTAATCCCGATTTCTGGCTGGCGGTGCAGGAAGAGCTTCTCCCCCGGATAGAAGAGCATGCGGTCTGGAATAATAACCCACAAGCCACGGTCGTGGCCGGGCAAAGCTTTGGCGGGCTGTCGTCGCTGTATGCCGGGCTGCACTGGCCGGAGACGTTCGGCTGCGTACTCAGCCAGTCCGGTTCTTACTGGTGGCCGAAGCGCGATCCGCAGGGGCAGGATGGGCTGCTTATCAGGCAGCTAAAAGAGGGGCAAATCAAACCCAAACCGCTGCGCATTTATCTTGAAGCGGGTATTCGCGAGCCGCTTATTCATCAGGTAAACCAAAACCTGTACCCCTTACTGCGGCAAACACAGCAAGCCGTTTTCTACCGTGAGGTTAACGGTGGACACGATGCGCTTTGCTGGCGTGGCGGCCTGCCTGACGGGCTGGCCTGGCTCTGGCAAGCCCCGATCAGACAGGAGTAAAGCATGGAATACACTAATCCTTTCGACGCCCCGCAGGGGCTCTTTTTTATCCTGAAAAATGCTGCCGGGCAGTTCAGCCTATGGCCGGAACACTGCGCGCTGCCCGCAGGCTGGCAGGTAGTATGCGAGCCCGCATTGCCGGAGCTATGCAATAGCTGGCTTAAAGATAACTGGACCAATCTACAACCTCTCTCTTTTGCTGGTGAAGGAGAGGCGAAGTGAGTGAAGCGCTGATGACAACACCTGTAGTGCAACAAAATGAGATGCTGCCGCTGGTGGCCGCACAACCCGGTATCTGGATGGCGGAGCAGCTTTCGCCGCAGCCCAACGCATGGAGCGTGGCGCACTATGTAGAGTTAAACGGGGCTATTGATGAGTCGCTGTTATGCAGGGCGATTATTGCCGGAATGACGGAAGCCGATACCTTACGCATGCGCTTTGGCGAAGTGGACGGCGTTGCCAGGCAGTGGATCGATCCTGCTGCCGTTTTCACAGCGCCGACATGCCGCGATCTGCGCCATGAGGCCGATCCCCATGCCGCTGCGCTTACGATTATGCGTGACGATCTTGATCAGGATTTGCGCCTCGCAAGCCAAAAGCCGCTTTATCACCACGAACTGCTGCGCCTGAGCGACACGCGCTGGTTCTGGTATCAGCGTTTTCATCATCTGGTTGTTGATGGCTTCAGCTTCACCGCTATCACCCGCAGGATCGCGAATATTTACACGGCTTACTGTCGTGATGAACAGCCGGAACCCTCGCCGTTCACGCCGTTTAGCGACGTTGTCGCGGAATACGAACGTTATCGTGAAAGCGATGCCTGGAAGCGCGACGCGGCTTTCTGGGCCGATAAAGCTCGTCAGTTGCCGTTGCCAGCCACGCTTTCCACGCAGCCGCTTACCGGGCGGGGCTCCACCACCCAGCTTATCCGCCAGACGCTGAGTTTTGACAGCGTTGATTTTCGCAAGCTTGTAAACAGCAGCGGTTTGACCGCCGCGGATATGGCGCTCGGCCTGGTCGCCCTGTGGCTTGGCCGGTTAAGCGGGCGCGCCGACTATTCCGCTGGCTTTATCTTTATGCGTCGCATTGGCTCAAGCGCGCTGTGTGCGACCGGCCCGGTGCTGAACGTGCTGCCGTTTGGCGTCCGCATCCAGCCGAATGCCACGCTAGCCGAACTGGCGCAGGATCTTGCTAAAGAGCTGAAAGGCATGCGTCGTTATCAGCGCTACGACGCCGAGCAAATTCAGCGCGACCTGGGCCAAATCTCCAGCGGCGAGCCGCTGTTTGGCCCGGTGCTGAACCTGAAAATGTTCGATTACCGCCTGGATTTTGCAGGCGTTGAAGGCGTTACGCATCAGCTGGCTTCCGGCCCGGTACGCGATCTGGAGATCGCTCTGTATATCAGCGAACAAGGTGACTTCTCCATCGAACTGCTGGCAAATGAAGAGCGGTACGAGGCGCAGACGTTGCAGCGGCATATGGCTCGCCTGCCGCTGCTTTTACGCCAGTTTGCGGCCAATCCCGCATTACGTTGCGTGGATGCTGAACTGCTGCACGACGCCGAAACAGCCTTGCTGAAAAGCGTCAACGACACGCAAACGCCGGTGCCAGCCACCACGTTGAGCAGCCTGATAGCCGAACAGGCACGCCGCACGCCGGACGCGCCAGCTTTGGCCGATGAACATCATCAGTTCACCTATCGGGAAATGCGCCAGCAGGTGTTGGCGCTGGCAAATGGGTTAATCGTTCAGGGCGTTAAACCGGGCGATGTGGTGGCCGTGGCGCTTCCGCGCTCGGTTTTCCTGTCGCTGTCGCTACAGGCGATTGTCGAAGCGGGAGCCGCCTGGCTGCCGCTGGATACCGGCTATCCGGATGAGCGCCTGCAAATGATGCTGGAAGATGCCGCGCCGCGTCTGCTGATTACCTCAGCTGACCAGCTCTCACGCTTTAGCGCTATCGATGGCCTGAAAACCTTCTGCTATGAGCGTGAGCTTGTGGCGGGGGATCTGCCGGAGCAGCTGAATCTTTCACGCCCGGAACATACCGCCTACGTGATATTTACTTCCGGTTCAACCGGCCGTCCAAAGGGCGTGATGGTGGGGCAGCAGGCTATCGTCAACCGGCTACTGTGGATGCAAAACCATTACCCGATGAACGGTGAAGACGTCGTTTTGCAGAAAACGCCGTGCAGTTTCGACGTGTCGGTCTGGGAATTTTTCTGGCCGTATATAGTCGGCGCGCAACTGGTAATGGCGCCGCCTGAGGCGCACCGCGATCCCGAGGCGCTGCAACAGCTATTTACCCGCTATCGCGTTACGACCACGCACTTTGTACCGTCAATGCTGGCGGCGTTTGTCACCTCGCTCAACGATGATGAAGCAATTGCGTCCTGCGCTACATTGCGACGCGTGTTCTGTAGCGGCGAAGCGCTGCCTGCGGAACTGTGCCGCCAGTGGGAGCAGCTTACGCACGCGCCTTTGCACAATCTATATGGCCCAACCGAGGCCGCCGTGGACGTAAGCTGGTATCCGGCGTTTGGTGAGGATTTGGCCCGTGTCACGGGCAGCAGCGTGCCGATTGGCTGGCCGGTATGGAACACAGGATTACGCATTCTGGATGCTGCGATGCGCCCGGTGCCGGTGGGGATCGCAGGCGATCTTTATCTCACCGGGATCCAACTGGCGCAGGGATATCTATCACGTCCGGATCTGACGGCGAGTCGTTTTATTGCCGATCCTTTTGCTGCGGGCGAGCGCATGTATCGCACCGGCGATGTGGCGCGCTGGCTGGAAAACGGTGCGGTGGAATATCTGGGGCGCAGCGACGATCAGCTTAAAATTCGCGGTCAGCGCATTGAACTCGGGGATATCGACCGGGCGATGCAGGCGTTGGAGGATGTTGCTCAGGCGGTGACGCATGCCTGCGTGCTCAACCAGGGCGCTGCGGCCAGCGGCGGCGATGCGCGTCAGCTGGTGGGTTATCTGGTTTCCACATCGGGCAGCTCATTACCTGTTGAATCCATGCGTGAGCAACTGGCAGGGATGCTGCCTGCGCACATGGTGCCGGTGGCGCTTGTGCAACTGGAGGATTTCCCGCTTAGCGCCAACGGCAAGCTAGACCGCAAGGCGCTGCCATTGCCGGAAATGGCCCAGCGTGGCGCTGGCCGTGCGCCAGAGAGCGAAATTGAAAAGACAATCGCCGAAGCCTTTGCCAGCCTGCTTGGCCGCGGGATCCAGTCGATAAATGATGATTTCTTCGCGCTCGGCGGGCATTCGCTGTTAGCGATGCGCCTGGCAGCCGATCTCAGACGCAAGCTGGAAATACCGGTAACGCCGGGTCAGATAATGGTTGCTTCGACTGTGGGCCAGCTTGCGGAAGCGTTGGCGGAAGAACGCAGCGAAGAAGAGGCGAATCGCGCAGGATTTGAGGCCGTGCTGCCGCTGCGTAAAAGTAGCGGACCCACACTGTACTGCTTCCATCCGGCTTCTGGTTTTGCCTGGCAGTTTAGCGTGCTGCAACGCTACCTTGATCCGCGTTGGTCGATAACCGGCATCCAGTCGCCGCGTCCAGCAGGCCCGATGCAGCAGGCGGAGAATCTGGCGCAGGTTTGCGAGGCGCATCTGGCAACGTTGCGTAACTTACAGCCGCACGGGCCATATTATCTGATGGGCTATTCTCTCGGCGGCACGCTGGCGCAGGGCATTGCCGCAAGGCTTGAAGCCGCGGGGGAAGAAGTCGCCTTCCTCGGCCTGCTCGACACCTGGCCGCCGGAAACGCAAAACTGGGCGGAGAAGGGCGCGAACGAACTCGATCCGGCGGTGCTGGAAGAGATCAACCGCGAACGTGAAGCCTTTGTTGCGGCGCAGCAGGGGCAGACGTCAGACGCGCTGTTCCAGGCCATTGAAGGCAACTACGGGGATGCGGTGCGGCTGCTGACTACGGCCAACAGCGTACCCTTCGCCGGGAAAGCGACGCTGTTTGTCGCAGAGCGAACGCTGCCGGAAGGCATGGACCCGCAAAAAACCTGGGCGCCGTGGATAGCCGAGCTGAATGTTTATCGTCTGGACTGCGCCCACGTGGATATTATTTCCCCGGATGCGTTTGTTGAGATTGGGCCGGTGCTGCAACGGGTGCTGGCCCTGTAATTCAGGCTACCCTCTCTTTTGGAGAGGGAGCTTCACCGAAGCGCTTTATGGAAAAAGCATCATTCATGCAACCAGCAGCAACGTTTTATTACCGGTAATGCAATTTCTGTTGGCATGTCTGGTAACAGGATTTAGCGGCTTCAGGTTCTTCCCAGCGGCACTACCAGCGGCGTATGCGCCACCGGATCTTCAATAATCATGCAGCGCAGGCCGTAAATTGCCTCAATGAGTTCCGGGGTGACGATATCGCCCGGTGCGCCCTCGGCAACGATCTTCCCGTCGCGCAGCGCGATTAAATGGTTGGCGTAGCGGCAGGCCTGATTCAAAT
>DALYUA010000262.1:0-5096 GCA_031993245.1 Buttiauxella sp.
AGCGCTGCCAGCCATTCGGCCATTTGTTCGGTAGAACCCACCGGTGAGGTGGATTCCAGAATCACTAAAGCACCCTTTCTCAGAACCGGCGCGATAGATACCGCTGCGGCTTTCACAAAAGCCATGTCCGGTTCATGGTCGCCCTGAAAAGGCGTTGGCACTGCGATCAGATAGGCATCGGCTTCGACAGGTTGCGTGCTGGCACGCAAAAATCCCGCTTCGACTGCCGTTTTAACGACCTTATCCAACTCCGGCTCAACAATATGAATGGCGCCACGGTTAATGGTCTCCACCGCATGCTGGTTGATATCGATGCCTACTACGTTTTTCTGACGGGAAGCGAACGCCGCCGCTGTGGGTAAGCCGATGTAGCCAAGACCAATAACGGAGATGGTAGAAAAGCTCATAGTTTCACCTGATTGTTCTTTAGTGCGGTCAAAATACGTTCACAAGCGGTGCCATCCCCGTACGGATTATGCGCACGGCTCATGCTTTGATATTCGTTTTCATCACGCAACAAGCGCGTAACTTCACGGACAATGTTTTGCGTATCGGTGCCTACCAGACGGACCGTCCCCGCTTTCACCGCTTCCGGACGCTCCGTAGTGTCCCGCATAACCAGCACCGGTTTGCCAAGCGATGGCGCTTCTTCCTGAATACCACCGGAATCGGTCAGAATGAGATACGAGTGGTTCATCAGATAGACAAACGGCAGATATTCCTGCGGCTCGACAAGCACCACGTTTTCGACGTGGCCCAGGATACGTTTCACCGGCTCACTCACGTTCGGATTGAGATGCACCGGATAGACGATCTGCACGTCGCTATTTTCTTTAGCTATCTCTGCCAGCGCATGGCAAATACGCTCAAACCCATCACCGAAACTTTCACGGCGGTGTCCGGTCACCAGGATAAGCTTTTTAGCGCTGTCTAAAAACGGATGGCACTGCGCGAGACTATTGCGCAGTTCATCATCGGCCAGCACGCGGTCACGCACGGAAATAAGCGCGTCAATCACCGTATTTCCCGTCACGAAGATTTTATTATCGCTGATATTTTCACGTAGCAGGTTCTGCCGCGAGTTCTCAGTCGGGGCAAAGTGGTACATGGCAAGATGCCCGGTTAGCGTACGGTTAGCCTCTTCTGGCCACGGCGAATAAAGATCGCCCGTGCGCAGGCCCGCCTCAACGTGACCGACAGGAATGCGCTGATAGAATGCAGCAAGGCTGGTGGCAACTGTCGTGGTGGTATCGCCATGAACCAGCACCACATCGGGTTTAAACGACTCAAGGATTGGCTTTAGCCCTTCAAGGATCCGACAGGTTATTTCCGTAAGGCCCTGCCCTGGGCTCATGATGTTGAGATCGTAATCTGGTTCGATTGAAAATAAATTCAACACCTGATCGAGCATCTCGCGATGCTGGGCCGTCACGCATACCTTCGCGTCAAAAAACGCGTCTTTTGCCAACGCATGAACCAGCGGCGCCATTTTTATGGCTTCTGGTCGCGTGCCAAAAACAGTTAACACTTTCACAGCGATTCTCTTTTATTAAAAAAGGTGAAGGTCATCCGTCGAACCTTCACCGGGCAAGGGCGTTATAACGCTTTAGGACGGCGGGCTAAAGCCACACCGGCACCTATCAGGGCCCCAACCGCACCCCACATGATTAATAAGAACGCACGGCGAGGGCTATCGCGCTTAACGGGTTCTTCCGGGGTACGTAAATAACGGTAAGTCTGGAAACGCGGATCGAGCGTTGGACCCACATTCAGGGTTGAGAGCATGGCGCGATTCTGGTCGTAGTCGATGTCATAGCCGGGCCCCGCAGCCTGCAGGCTTTCAAGTCTTGCCTGCAGCATTGGCCGTCCCAGCATGAACATTTCGGAATCGGGCAGTTCATCCGCTGGTACTTTTGTTTCGCTGCGGGCGATATTCTGCTGCTCGGCAATTTTCAGCGCCTGTTCTGTGCTTTTTACTTTGCGATCGTAAATAGCTTTGGCAACGGCTTCCTGCCGTTTAACCTGAGCCTTCATCTGGATAGTGCGGGCAGCCCAGGCGCCGGTCAGTTCTTCGTTCAGATGGCTTGCCGCACGCTGGCTGGCAAAAGCAACGTATTGCCGTAACAGGTTATTTGCATCCGCCGCGGTCTCAGCAATCAGCTTTACGCTGTCGTTAAGATTACGGGTGATGTCGCCTGCGGTGAACTGGATATTATCCACCATCTCATCAAGCAGAGCGGCGTCCGCTTTGCTGTTTCCTACCTGACGCTGTTTGTAGTAATCGGTTTGTAGCCAGAAATCGCGTCGGGTATCGTAGGCCGAGAGTTGCATGATGAACTCTTTATAGGCTTCGTCCATAACGGAAGGCTGATCGGCAGGGGCTACATTGGCTTTGATATCGAGGTTACGCAGGAATTGCTGCTGAGAGTAATAGCCTCCCAGCATATTGACCGTCGGGCGATCGGTGATGGCGTTGGCGCCCCACTCTTGACGGGCAAAAAAAGTGTAAACCAGTGCGATGATGGCGAACGATACCGCCATACCCGCGATCCAGAACTTTCCTCTCCACAGTGTCCGGAACAAACCACGAATGTCTAACTCGTTGTCCACCATTCCCGGGTTACTTCCTGGCACGTTTTGTCTCATCACTTCCCCAATTCAATTCAGGATTAAGAAATGCTGCTGTTTCTGCGTTGACGACGCTTGAAGCGCCTTATGAAGCGAGCCACTTTCCAGGCGCGCTTAATGCAATAATCGTAGAGCACAAATGCCAGCAAGAATAATGCCAACATTACCCATTCAGGAATTGAATGAATATATTCTGCGGCTACCCCAATGCCTGCCAGAAGCGCAGCGGCCAGGGTAATCAACACGAAAGCCTGTCGGGAAGTGAAGCCGGCACGCATGATAAGATGATGGATATGCTGGCGGTCCGGAGAAAACGGGCTCATCCCTTTGCGCAAACGCCGATACATGATGGCAATCATGTCCATCAGCGGAATGGCGATTATCCACAATGCCGTGACGGGACTGATAGGATGGGTTGCACCCTGGGTGGTTTCGAGCAAAATCCAGATAACGGTAAAGCCGATCAGCGTGCTGCCGGCATCCCCCATAAAGACTTTATAACGTCGCCCCAGCACGCCCAGATTCAGCAAAATATAAGGGAGGATGGCCGCAATCATCGCGAAGCACCACATAGCTAAGCTTAGCTGGCCGTCGAAATAGAGAATAAGCCCCATAGCAGCGAAGGAGACGCACGAAAGACCACCGAGAAGACCATCAATACCATCAACCATATTGAAAGCATTTATCGCGGCCCAGACGGCAAACAGGGTCAGGAAATATCCAAACGGCCCCAGCACCATTTCCCAGGAACCAAAAATATATCCCAGGCTGCTTAAATAGAGTTTCCCGACAACCATCATGACAATACCGATCAGCGCCTGAACTGAAGCTCTTATTTTCACGCTGATATCGTAACGATCGTCCAGCGCGCCAACAAAAACCAGTACGCCTGCACAAATCAGGTAAAGCCAGGCATGAGGGATATAGTAATTGGCTATCAGAAAAGTAAAGCAAATTCCCGCATAGACAGAGATGCCGCCCACCAGAGGAATTAGCCCCTGATGACGTTTACGGAAGTTAGGTTTATCAACCAGGCCGATTTTTTTAGCTACCTTGCGCGCAAAAAAAAGAAAAATGGTGGTAAATAAAAAAATACAGACCAGATCGGTACCAGCGGTGATTAAATTCACAGTGCAAGCTCTCTGCAAAATAAATGGTCAGGGCGCTTATGACCCTGCCTGGTGGTTGTACGTGATTCGTCCATGAACAATCTGTTGGTTATTTAATCGAATATATCGCAACACAAATCACAATTTTTTGGATAAGTAGACTATACGGCATCCTTTGCCATCTTTAATGTGCCGCTACGATAGTCGCTTCTATATCGTATATACCACTAAAGAAAAACGCCACGACTAAGCGTGGCGTTCCCCGAGTTTTTATTACTTACGAGCGCTTCATCATATCGAAGAACTCGTCGTTGGTTTTGGTCATCGCCAACTTGTTAATGAGGAATTCCATCGCATCGATTTCACCCATTGGGTGGATGATCTTACGCAGGATCCACATTTTCTGCAGCTCTTCCTGGGTCGTAAGAAGCTCTTCTTTACGCGTACCAGAACGGTTGTAGTCGATTGCAGGGAACACGCGTTTCTCAGCGATTTTACGCGCCAGATGCAGTTCCATATTGCCGGTACCTTTAAATTCTTCGTAGATAACTTCATCCATTTTAGAACCGGTATCGACCAGCGCGGTTGCGATGATAGTCAGACTACCGCCCTCTTCCACGTTACGTGCTGCACCGAAGAAGCGTTTTGGACGATGCAGGGCGTTAGCGTCTACACCACCGGTTAACACTTTACCGGAAGCCGGTACCACGGTGTTATAGGCACGAGCCAGACGGGTAATGGAGTCCAGCAGAATAATAACGTCTTTTTTATGCTCAACCAGGCGCTTCGCTTTCTCGATGACCATTTCGGCAACCTGAACGTGGCGGGATGCTGGTTCATCAAAGGTAGAAGCAACCACTTCACCTTTAACCAGACGTTGCATCTCGGTCACTTCTTCCGGACGTTCGTCGATGAGCAGAACCATCAGAACGCAATCCGGATGGTTGTAAGCAATGCTCTGGGCAATATTTTGCAGCAGCATGGTTTTACCGGCTTTCGGCGGTGCCACAATCAGACCACGCTGGCCGCGACCGATTGGCGAAGCCAGATCCAGTACGCGTGCGGTTAAATCTTCGGTAGAGCCGTTACCACGTTCCATGCGCAGACGAGAGTTAGCATGCAGTGGGGTTAAGTTTTCAAACAGGATTTTGCTACGCGCATTTTCCGGTTTGTCGTAGTTAACCTCGTTCACTTTCAACAGGGCAAAGTAACGCTCGCCTTCTTTCGGCGGACGAATCTTACCGGAGATAGTATCTCCTGTGCGGAGGTTGAAACGGCGGATTTGGCTGGGAGAAACGTAGATATCATCGGGACCGGCGAGGTAGGAGCTGTCTGCGGAGCGGAGGAAACCAAATCCAT
>DALYUA010000263.1:0-5073 GCA_031993245.1 Buttiauxella sp.
GCAGGAGTCGCTCAAAGAGACGGTGACAGAAGTACGGCAGGGCAGCAGCGCTATGCATACCGGCATCGCCGAAATCGCCGCTGGCAACAACGATCTTTCTGCGCGTACCGAACAGCAGGCGGCTTCGCTTGCACAAACCGCCGCCAGCATGGAGCAGCTAACGGCTACCGTGGGTCAGAACGCCGATAACGCTCGTCAGGCCGCGCAGCTTTCCCGCAGCGCAGCAGATACGGCGAAGCAGGGTGGGCAACAGGCCGCAAACGTGGCCCGCACCATGCATGATATTGCCGGAAGCTCGCAAAAAATTGGCGATATCACAAGCGTTATCGACGGCATTGCTTTCCAGACTAACATCCTGGCGCTGAACGCCGCCGTTGAGGCCGCTCGCGCCGGTGAACAAGGCCGCGGATTTGCGGTGGTGGCAGGCGAAGTCCGTAACCTGGCAAGCCGCAGCGCCCAGGCGGCAAAAGAGATCAAAGTGCTGATCGAAGAGTCGATTGACCGCGTGCAACAGGGCTCGCAGTTGGTGGACACCTCAGCCACCACGATGGGCGAAATCGTGCGTTCTGTAACGCAGGTGAACGACATCATGGGAGAAATTGCTTCGGCGTCGGATGAGCAACGCCGGGGAATTGAGCAGGTTGCTCAGGCAGTAAGCCAGATGGATCAGGTTACGCAGCAAAACGCCGCCTTAGTAGAAGAGGCCGCGAGCGCGACCGATGCACTGGCCAACCAGGCTGAACATTTAACCGGCGTAGTCTCTGTGTTTAATCTGGCAATCGTTGAAAACCAACGTGAAACCGGGGAAATCGAAACCTCCGGGGTGCTGGCCACCCCCTGATTGTGACTGAGAAGGCGCTATGACATCACCCCTGTCCAACGGACAAACGTCATTAATGTTACAGATGACACAGCGTCTACCGCTGTCCGACACGCATTTTCGTCGGATATGTCAATTGATATACCAACGCGCAGGGATTGTGCTGGCCGACCACAAGCGGGATATGGTTTACAACCGCCTGGTTCGCCGCCTGCGTACATTAGGACTTGATGATTTTGGGCGCTATCTGGGCATGCTGGAGTCGAATGCCAATAGCGCAGAGTGGCAGGCGTTTGTGAATTCGCTGACCACTAACCTGACGGCGTTTTTCCGTGAAGGTCACCACTTCCCGGTGCTCGCCGACCATGCCCGTAAGCGCAACGGTGAGTATCGCATCTGGAGCGCCGCGGCTTCCTCGGGCGAAGAGCCGTACTCCATCGCTATCACGCTCGCTGATGCGTTGGGCATGGCGCCGGGCCGCTGGAAGGTGTTTGCCAGCGATATCGACACCCAGGTGCTGGAAAAGGCGCAAAGCGGCGTTTATCGCCAGGAGGAGCTGAAAACGCTCTCTCCCCAGCAGATGCAGCGCTATTTCATGCGTGGAACCGGCCCACACGAAGGGCTGGTGCGGGTCAGAAGCGATCTGGCTAACCACGTTGAGTTCGGGACGGTTAACCTGCTGGATAAACAGGCGTCAATTCCGGGACCTTTTGACGCTATTTTTTGCCGCAATGTCATGATTTATTTCGACAAAACGACACAGCAAGATATTTTAAGCCGCTTTGTACCCTTGTTAAAACCGGGCGGCTTATTGTTTGCCGGGCATTCAGAGAATTTCAGTAATCTCAGTCGTGAGTTCTGGCTGCGTGGTCAGACGGTCTACGGGCTGAGTAAGGAAAGATCATGACAAAAATAAGAGTGCTGTCCGTTGATGATTCCGCCCTGATGCGCCAGATCATGACAGAAATTATTAACAGTCACAGCGACATGGAAATGGTCGCCACGGCGCCAGACCCGCTGGTTGCCCGCGATCTGATCAAAAAGTTTAACCCGGACGTTCTGACGCTGGATGTAGAAATGCCGCGCATGGACGGCCTCGACTTTCTCGAAAAGCTGATGCGTCTGCGTCCGATGCCGGTAGTCATGGTGTCATCCCTGACCGGCAAAGGTTCGGAGGTAACGCTGCGCGCGCTCGAACTGGGGGCGATAGATTTCGTCACCAAGCCGCAGTTGGGCATCCGTGAAGGGATGCTCGCGTACAGCGAAATGATTGCTGAAAAAGTCCGTACCGCAGCGAAAGCGAAGCTGGCAGCTCGCGCGCCCACAGCGGCTCCCGCGCAGTTAAAAGCAGGCCCGTTGCTGAGTTCCGAAAAGCTGATTGCGATTGGTGCTTCAACCGGCGGGACGGAGGCGATTCGACATGTGCTGCAACCGCTGCCGCTTTCAAGCCCGGCCGTGTTGATTACTCAGCATATGCCGCCTGGTTTTACCCGCTCTTTTGCCGAACGTCTGAACAAGCTGTGCCAGATTACGGTGAAAGAAGCAGAAGATGGCGAACGTGTATTGCCCGGACACGCCTATATTGCGCCCGGTGATAAGCACATGGAGCTGTCGCGCAGCGGCGCAAACTATCAAATCAAATTACATGACGGTCCGCCCGTGAACCGGCATCGCCCGGCCGTGGATGTACTGTTCCATTCGGTGGCGAAATTTGCCGGACGCAATGCCGTAGGCGTGATCCTCACCGGTATGGGTAATGACGGTGCCGCCGGCATGCTGGCGATGCACCAGGCCGGCGCATGGACGCTGGCCCAAAATGAAGCAAGTTGTGTGGTGTTCGGCATGCCGCGTGAGGCCATCAATAGCGGTGGCGTCAGCGAAGTGGTCGATTTAAGCCAGGTAAGCCAGCAAATGCTGGCGAAAATTAGCGCCGGACAGGCAATACGAATTTAACAAAGGAGCCCGAATTTTATGGCAGACAAAGAGCTTAAGTTTCTGGTGGTAGACGATTTTTCTACCATGCGTCGCATCGTACGTAACCTGCTTAAAGAGCTGGGTTTTAACAACGTAGAAGAAGCGGAAGATGGCGTGGATGCGCTGAACAAGCTGCAGGCTGGCGGTTTTGGTTTTGTTATCTCTGACTGGAACATGCCTAACATGGACGGCCTTGAGCTGCTGAAAACCATTCGTGCCAGTGGCACCATGGCGGCCATGCCGGTACTGATGGTCACCGCGGAAGCGAAAAAAGAGAACATCATCGCAGCAGCGCAGGCCGGGGCCAGCGGTTACGTAGTGAAGCCGTTTACCGCTGCGACCCTGGAAGAGAAGCTGAACAAGATCTTCGAAAAGCTTGGCATGTAAGGAGGGGCATATGCACTCATCGACAAACCCGGCGATGGAGTTACATCCAACGCCCAACGATATCATTGCGCGCATTGGCAGCCTGACTCGCATGCTGCGCGACAGCCTGCGTGAGCTTGGTCTGGATCAGGCGATTGCCGAAGCGGCGGAAGCGATTCCCGACGCCCGCGACCGCCTGGACTACGTAGTCCAGATGACCGCCCAGGCCGCCGAACGCGCGCTGAACTGCGTTGAGCTTTCTCAGCCGCACCAGAACAAACTGGAATCCGGCGCGAAAGCGTTAACCGGACGCTGGGATGCCTGGTTCGAAAATCCTATTGAGCTCAGCGATGCGAAAGAGCTGGTGACCGATACCCGTAACTACCTGTCGGGTGTGCCGGAACACACAAGCTTTACCAACGCGCAGCTGCTGGAAATTATGATGGCGCAGGACTTCCAGGATCTGACCGGTCAGGTTATCAAGCGCATGATGGATGTTATCCAGGAGATTGAGCGCCAGCTGTTGATGGTGCTGCTGGAGAATATGCCCGAGCCGGACGCGCGTGCTAAACGCGTCAACGATGGTCTGCTCAACGGCCCGCAAATGGATGCTACCGCCGCAGGCGTGGTCGCAAGCCAGGATCAGGTTGACGATTTGCTGGACAGCTTAGGGTTTTAAGTTTTTAACTGCCTTCACCCGCAGGGGTGAGGGCGCTCCAACGCCACAAACAAACGCACAAATCCCCCTATTTTCCCCCCATTAGCCCAACGGCGCTCTGGCATGCTATGCCTGAAATTGCGGCCACGAGACTGATGCGGTGTCTGAAGAGAGCGACGAGGAAAAAACAGAAGCCCCCACACCCCACCGACTTGAGAAAGCGCGTGAGGATGGGCAGATCCCCCGTTCCCGCGAATTAACCTCTTTGCTGATGGTGCTGGCTGGCCTGAGCATCATCTGGATGGGAGGCGAGCCGCTGGCGCGCCAGCTTGCCGCCATGTTATCTGCCGGTTTGCACTTCGATCACGGCATCATTAACGACCCGCGTCTGATTGTGAATCAGATAAGCTTGCTGATTAAACAGGCTGTGTGGGCGCTGCTGCCGCTGATGAGCGGGTTAGTGATTGTGGCGATAGCCGCGCCTATGCTGCTTGGCGGCCTGCTGTTTAGCGGTAAATCTATTGCTTTCAAGTTCAGCAAGCTTAACCCGCTGCCCGGCCTTAAACGCCTCTTCTCAGCCCAGGCAGGTTCCGAGCTGCTGAAGGCTTTTATGAAAGCCACGCTGGTCGGGTCGGTTACCGCCTGGTATTTGTGGCACAACTGGCCGGATATGCTGCGGCTGATGAGCGAGCCTCCCATCGCCGCGCTGCGTCATGCGCTGGATATGGTGGCGGCCTGCGGTTTGCTGATTGTGATGGGTCTGGTCCCGATGGTGGGATTCGACGTGTTTTTCCAGATTTTTAGCAACCTCAAAAAATTACGTATGAGTCGCCAGGATATTCGCGACGAGTATAAGCAGCAGGAAGGCGACCCGCATGTCAAAGGGCGTATCCGCCAGCAGCAGCGTGCCATTGCCCGCCGCCGCATGATGGCCGATGTGCCTAAAGCCGACGTTATTGTCACCAACCCGACGCACTACTCGGTGGCGCTTCAGTACGACGAGAAAAAAATGAGCGCGCCGAAAGTGCTGGCTAAAGGTGCCGGTCTCGTTGCGCTGCGCATCCGTGAAATCGGCAACGAAAATCGTATTCCGGTGCTTGAAGCACCGCCGCTTGCCCGTGCTCTTTACCGCCACGCTGAAATCGGTCAGCAAATTCCGGGGCAGTTGTATTCCGCCGTGGCGGAAGTGCTGGCCTGGGTCTGGCAGCTGCGTCGCTGGCGCGTGGCGGGCGGCTTAATCCCGAAAAAACCTGAA
>DALYUA010000264.1:0-2159 GCA_031993245.1 Buttiauxella sp.
TTCGAACCGGGAATGGATTTTGGCGCGTCGGCCTGGCCGCAGTTTATTCAGGGCTTTGCCGTGGCATGCTTCTTTATGCCGCTGACGACCATTACCCTTTCTGGCCTGCCTCCGGAGCGTATGGCCGCAGCATCAAGCCTGTCGAACTTTACCCGTACGCTTGCCGGCTCGATAGGTACATCGATTACGACAACGCTCTGGACCAACCGCGAGGCGCTGCATCATGCGCAGCTAACCGAGTCGGTCACGCCGTTTAATCCGAATGCGGTGGAAGCCTATAACCAGTTGCAGGGCTTAGGGATGACGCAGCAGCAGGCTTCCGGCTATATCGCGCAGCAGATAACCAACCAGGGGCTGATTATCTCGGCTAATGAGATATTCTGGATCTCCGCTGGAATATTCCTGCTGCTGTTAAGCCTGATATGGTTTGCCAAACCGCCGTTTGGCGCGGGCGGTGGCGGCGGTGGCGCGCACTAGCTTAAAAAAGTAAAAGGGGGTCATCTGGCCCCTTTTTGCTGTCCGCCGTCTGGCGGTTTCGCAGCACAGGTTGTCAGTTTTGCGCCAGCAATCTTCGCTCCGGGTTGTCAGGATAAAGGCTGACCGAGACCAGGGAGAACCCTTATGCTGCAAGACCCGTCACAAAAATACCTTCCGTATCAGCCTATCCATTTGCCCGACCGCCAGTGGCCGGATAAACAGCTGACCCATGCGCCACGCTGGCTCTCCACCGATTTGCGCGACGGGAATCAGGCGCTGGCCGAACCGATGGACGGCGCGCGCAAGCTGCGTTTCTGGGAGCAGCTCCTCAAATGCGGATTTAAAGAGATTGAAGTCGCTTTCCCATCCGCCTCGGAGACAGATTTTCAGTTTGTTCGCCAGCTGATTGAAGAGCACCGCATACCGGAGGAGGTCACCATTCAGGTACTGACTCAGGCGCGCAGCGATCTTATTGAACGCACCTTTGCAGCGCTTGCTGGTGCAAACCGCGCCACGGTGCATCTTTATAACGCCACGGCGCCGCTCTTCCGTCGCCTGGTATTCCGCCAGAGCAAAGAGGAAATTATCCAGCTGGCGGTCAGTGCTACGCGCCAGATCCGGGCGCTGTGTGAAGCAAACCCGCAAACAAAGTGGAGCTATGAATACTCCCCCGAAACGTTTTGCTTTACCGAGCCTGATTTCGCCCTGCAAATCTGCGAGGCGGTGGCCGATGTCTGGGAGCCCTGCATCGAAAGACCGATGATCGTCAACCTGCCCGCGACCGTAGAGGTAAATACGCCGAACGTTTACGCCGATCGGATTGAGTATTTCTGTCGTCACTTCACACGACGCAGCGCGGTATGTATCAGCGTCCATCCTCATAATGACCGCGGGAGCGGTGTCGCAAGCGCCGAACTGGCACTACTGGCGGGTGCTGACCGGGTAGAAGGCTGTCTTTTCGGCAACGGCGAACGCACCGGAAACGTCTGCCTCGTTACCCTGGCGATGAATCTCTACAGCCAGGGCATCTCTCCGCAACTGGACTTCAGCGATATGAAGCAGCTCGTGGAGTTGGTGGAACAGTGCAATCAGCTCCCGGTACACCCTCGCCATCCTTACGCCGGGAAGCTCGCCTTTACCGCCTTTTCCGGTTCGCATCAGGATGCCATCAAAAAGGGCTTTACGGCTCGCCAGCAGTCCGCCACTCCGCTCTGGGAAATGCCTTATTTGCCTGTGGATCCCAATGATATTGGCTGTAGCTACGAAGCGGTGATTCGAATAAACAGTCAGTCAGGGAAAAGCGGCGCCGCGTGGATGCTGGAGCAAAACCACGGCCTGGTGCTACCGCGCAGCCTGCAACAGGATTTTAGCCGTCATGTACAGCTACAGACTGACCGGGACGGCAATGAGATGACGCTAAGCGCGCTCTGGCAGCTATTCCGTAAGCTGTATGGCCCGCAGCAGCTTGCCGGGCGGCAACTTCTGGATTACCGCAGCGAAAGTCAGACAGAGGGTGTCCTGTCGCTGCGGGCGCGTATTCAGACCGAAGGAGGCATCCTGAGTTTACAGGGAAAAGGCAACGGGCTACTTTCCGCCGCTACCGATGCGTTGAAAATGCAGTTTAACGTCGCTTTTGCTATTGAAGATTATCATGAGCATACGCTTGGCAGACACAGCGAGAG
>DALYUA010000264.1:2259-5061 GCA_031993245.1 Buttiauxella sp.
TCGCTTTTGCTATTGAAGATTATCATGAGCATACGCTTGGCAGACACAGCGAGAGCCGCTCGGCGGCCTATATTCGCCTTACGTTTGCTAAAGGCGACAGCCGCTGGGGCGTGGGCATCGACAACGATGTCGCGCGCGCCTCCCTGCAAGCATTGCTTAACGCTCTACCGTTAGAGGGTGAATTATAAAAAGTAGTCGCTCGGTGAGACACCGAGGGTACGGCGAAACATTGCGCTAAAAGCGCTGTGGCTTTCATACCCCAGCTCCAGCGCCACACGCAGTACCGATTGCCCCTGAGCAAGGCGGCTTAAGGCTTCCATCAGCCTTGCCCGACGCACCCATTCGCCATACGCCAGGCCGGTTTGCTGGCGGAAATGGCGCAGCAGGGTTCGTTGGCTAACGTTGAGCTGCCGGGCCGCCAGCTCCGTCGTCCATGATCTGCCAGGTTCGGCCTGGATCTGACGGCATAAAGCCTGCAACGTTGCGGTTTCAGGCTCCGGCAGGTTAAACGGCAGCACCGTCATGACGCGGATCTCGTCGAGGATTAGCTCGTAGATCCGCTCTTCCCTGCTCCCGGCGCAATAGGTTTCAGGCAGCGTGAGCGAGGTAACGATCAGCTCACGCAGGAGGGCGGACACCTGCACAACCTGGCATACTGACGGTAAATCTGCTCTGGCAAAGGGATCGATAAACAATGTTCTGGCGGCGACGTTTCCCGTCACATGAAGACGATGCCGCGTGCCTGCGGGAAGCCAGACGCCGCGACCGGGAGGCACGACCCAGTAGCCCTGCTCCGTTTCAACTCGCGCCACCCCGCTTAACGTATGCAGCAATTGCGCGCAGTCATGACTGTGCCAGGGTTCCATCGCCCCATGGGAATAATCATGGGCGAAAGGCACCAGCGGGCGTGTGGCGAAGCTGAACTGAAGCGAGGTCGACATAGGCTTATTTCTGAATAAAAGAAGAAGATAGCATATGTCAGATATGAAAAAAGGAGCCGTCCGGCTCCTTTTTGTAACGCAAAGAACTAGATGTGCAGCTCTTTGAGCGTCTCTTTCGGCAACGCCAGTTCTTCATTGCTATTAACGGTTACGCCATGCTCAATGATATGGCGCGCAATGTCCTGCGCTTCCTGCAAAGAGTGCATATGGTAAGTACCGCACTGATACACGTTCAGCTCAGGGATCTGGTTCTGCTCTTTGACCTTCAGCACATCTTCCATTGCCGCTTTCCAGGCGTCGGCAACGCGAGTCTCGTCTGGTACACCGATCAGGCTCATGTAGAAGCCGGTGCGGCAGCCCATTGGCGAAATATCGATGATCTCGACACCGTTACCGTTGAGATGGTCACGCATAAAGCCTGCGAATAAATGTTCCAGCGTGTGGATCCCTTTTTCCGGCATCACTTCCTTGTTCGGAACGCAAAAACGCAGGTCAAACACGGTGATGGTATCACCATGCGGCGTATGCATCGTCTTGGCTACACGCACTGCTGGCGCGCCCATGCGAGTATGGTCAACTGTGAAGCTATCCAACAACGGCATCTGGTCACCTCCGATAAGTGATTTTTTTAAAATAAATTGAACCATTTTGTTTAACGCGCGTCTGAGTATATGAAAGACGCGCATTTGTTATCATCATCCCTGTCTTCAGAGATGAATATTTTGGCCACATTGACTGTGGCCTTTTTCTTTTGTGCTAAGCCTGTTTCGCAAGCCATGTATCAAACGGCTCGGTATCAGCGGCTTCCCTTTCACGCTGACGCTGCCAGGAAGCGTCGTGTTCCTGCTGCAGGGCGTCCGGCGTCAAAATCTCCAGCTGTTCCTGAACTAATATCTGCCGGTACTGCTCCGCCAGGGCAAGACCCGTGCCGCCAATACCATTATCAATCATAGATCGCAGAATGCGTGCTGAATACGTCAACTCAGGATCGTCGAAACAGGCGACTAATTGATCGCACACCCGCTGGTATTCATCATTTCCGGCAATGCCATCCAGCGTTTCCGCTACGCGACGTAAATCTGCAAACAAATCTTTGCCCACTTTAGACAGCGGATGCTGTGCGGTTTCGCAACCGATGCCAAGGGTCAGGCCAGGCTTGCGCCCTTCAAGGATCACTCGATTCCAGTTAGTGCGCGTGCACAGCAGCTCGCCGCTGCTCATTTCCGGGGCATCAGCCAGCACGCACCAGATCATAAACAGGTCGAGGAAGCGAATCTGCTGCTCGTCCATGCCGATCGGGGAAAACGGATTGATATCCAGCGAGCGGACTTCAATATACTCAATGCCCCCGCGCAGCAATGCATCTGATGGCGATTCGTCTTTCCCGGTAACGCGCTTCGGACGAATCGGCGCATAAAGTTCATTTTCAATCTGCAGCACGTTGGTGTTGATCTGCAGTCGTTTACCCTGCTTCTCCAGGCCAATTTCCGCGAACTCTTCCGAAGGCGTTTTGATTGCTTTCTTCAGCCCTGCAACGTAGGTCGCCAGATCGTTAAAAGTGATACCGAGATTGCTTTGCGCTTTACTGGTATAGCCCAGGTCGCTCAGACGCAGGGAGGTCGCATAGGGCAAATAGTTCATGCCGCATTCCGTCTTCTCAAACGGCAGCGAGCTTTCTTTGCCCTGCAGGAACGACGAGCAAATCGCAGGCGATGCGCCAAACAGGTACGGGATCACCCAGCCAAAGCGGTAGTAGTTACGAATCAGGCGAAAATAACCGGCTGAAATCTCTTCTTTACCACTTTCGGCATCTTCCACACCAAGGCGGGCCTGCCAGAACTCCAGCGGCAGCGAGAAATTG
>DALYUA010000265.1:0-325 GCA_031993245.1 Buttiauxella sp.
GGCTTGTATACGTACATCGATTCCCGGATAAGCTGAGTTAAAGCTGGAAAGGCGAGGAACCAGCCAGTGAATGGCAAAACTTGGCAATAAGCTTACCGTCAACGCGCCTTTTGCGCTCCTGGCCTGGAGCTTGCGCGTCGCCTCGGTAAGCTGAGAGAAAATCTCTTTAATATCGAGGTAATAGCTCTGCCCTTCTTCAGTAAGCAGCAGCGAGCGGTTGCGGCGACGGAACAGTTTTAGCCCTAAAAAGTCCTCAAGGGACTTAATCTGGTGGCTAACTGCCGCCTGGGTGACAAATAACTCTTCGGCCGCTTTAGTAAAACTG
>DALYUA010000265.1:335-5055 GCA_031993245.1 Buttiauxella sp.
AGGTGACGTGCGGCGGCATCAAAAACACGTAACGCATTAAGAGGTGGCAAGCGCTTGGACATAGTTGACAGGCTTA
This sequence comes from Buttiauxella sp., assembly GCA_031993245.1. Lineage (GTDB taxonomy): Bacteria > Pseudomonadota > Gammaproteobacteria > Enterobacterales > Enterobacteriaceae > Dryocola. The sequence goes on from DALYUA010000265.1 coordinate 412, forward strand.
AATGTTAATGGCTGTTAACAAACAGGTTATCTTAATTAACCTATTAGTTTTTTTTATCTGAGCCATTATAAATTGTCCGTTGAGGATGCACCAGCAAATACCTATAGTGGCGGCACTTCCTGAGCCGGAACGAAAAGTTATCTGGAATGCGTGTTCTGGAGGGCTTTTGGCTTACGGTTGTGATGTTGTGTTGTTGTGTTTGCAATTGGTCTGGCATTCCAGACCCCGGTAGCTAAGCTACCCCTTTTTCACTTCCTGTACATTTACCCTGTCTGTCCATAGTGATTAATGTAGCACCGCATAAGCGGTGCTTTTTTTTATTCACTTATTAATGCTTAAGCTCAACCATCTCTTTCACATCAGTACGATTAATTTGCTGTTTGTTCCCGTTAGCATCTTTGTACTGGATCATCCCTGTTTCGTCATCGGTTTGTGGCTTGCCATCAGAAACAATGGTACGGCCATCGTTAGTGTGCATAACGTAGTTCGGGCTGGAACATGCTGCGAGTGCGAAGGTCATCATACATGCGGATACAATAGCGGCTGCCTTATTCATAATTCTTCTCCTTGTACGTAGAGTTTAATGCTACTTAAAGCTCTTCTGCTTACAGGCTGTAAACCTTAGCCCAACAATCATTAGCATAACCCTCTTTTGTGACTTTTCCAGGTTAAGCAGAATATTCCGAGAGTTACGCATACCTTGTGCGCTCTTAAGAAATGCGCCACGATCTACGGATTGAAACGAGGATCATTATGAAAGCATTTAATCCCGCCCATTTTCGCAGCCAGTTCCCGGCGCTTGCGGATGCTGGCGTCTACCTGGACTCTGCGGCAACCGCCTTAAAACCCCAGGCTGTGGTTGAGGCCAGCCAGCAATTCTACAGCCTCAGCGCAGGCAACGTTCATCGCAGTCAGTTTCCCACGGCGCAGCGCCTCACGGCCCGTTACGAAGCCGCGCGCGAAGCCGTGGCAACCTTGCTAAACGCCCCTTCCGGCAAAGATATTGTCTGGACGCGTGGCACCACCGAGGCCATTAACCTGGTTGCGCAGTGCTACGCACGCCCGCGCCTGCAGCCGGGCGATGAAATCATCGTCAGCGAAGCCGAACATCATGCTAACTTCGTGCCGTGGCTAATGGTCGCTGAGCAAACCGGCGCCCGTGTCGTTAAGCTGCCGATTGGTAAAGATTACCTTGCCGATCTCAATCAGCTTTCCGCTTTGCTTAACGCACGTACTAAAATTCTGGCGCTGGGGCAGATGTCGAACGTAACCGGCGGCTGTCCGGATCTCGCAAAAGCTATCGCGCTTGCGCACGGCGTCGGAGCAGTGGTGATGGTGGACGGTGCCCAGGGCGTGGTGCATTGCCCGCCGGACGTTCAGGCACTGGATATCGACTTTTATGCTTTTTCCGGCCACAAGCTGTACGGACCAACGGGCATCGGCGCGCTGTATGGTAAAACCGAACTGCTGGCAGAGACGGCGCCCTGGCTTGGCGGCGGTAAAATGATTACCCATGTCTCGTTTGAAGACTTCAAAACACAGGCGGTGCCTTATCGCTTTGAAGCCGGTACGCCAAACGTTGCCGGAGTGATTGGACTTAGCGCCGCGCTTGCATGGCTTGAAGAGACAGACGTGGCTGAAGCAGAAGCTTATAGCCGCGGGCTTGCGACGCTGGCAGAAGCCGAGCTGGCAAAGCGTCCAGGCTTTCGCAGCTTCCGCTGTCAGGATTCGAGCCTGCTGGCGTTTGATTTTGCGGGCGTTCACCACAACGATATGGTAACGCTGCTGGCAGAATCAGGCATCGCGCTACGAGCCGGACAGCACTGCGCTCAACCTCTTCTTGCCGCGCTGGGCGTGAGTGGCACGCTTCGCGCCTCCTTCGCCCCCTACAACACAAAAAGCGACGTGGACGAGCTGGTGAAAGCCATCGACCGTGCGCTGGATATTCTGGTGGATTAAATGACGAGTGGATTTTTAGCCGGACATCCGTTTGGTAATACCATTACCGCCGAGACGCTTCGCGCGACATTCGTACCCTTGCAGCAGTGGGAGGACAAGTACCGCCAGTTGATTATGCTGGGCAAACAGCTTCCCGCCCTGCCGGCAGATTTAAAGCGCGACGATATTGAGATTGCTGGCTGCGAAAACCGCGTCTGGCTCGGCCATGAGCGCGAAGCGGACGGCACGCTGCATTTTTATGGCGACAGCGAAGGACGCATCGTTCGGGGCTTGCTGGCGGTGTTGTTGACGGCAATCGAAGGCAAAACGGCGCAAGAGTTGCGCAGCACGGATCCGCTGGCGCTGTTTGACGAACTAGGGCTGCGTAACCAGCTCAGCGCTTCACGCAGCAGCGGGCTGGCGGCTCTGGCCGAAGCCGTGCATCAGGCCGCCAGAGAGGCATGATCAGGCGCTTCTCGCCGCCTTCGCCAACATCTTCTTAAGCACATGGGAAACCGCCACGAAACCAAAGCTGGCGGTGACCATGGTTGCCGCACCAAAACCTGAGGCGCAGTCCATACGCTTTGGCCCATCAGCGGTACTTTTTGCCGCGCACACTGAGCCGTCCGCCTGCGGATAAACCAGCGCTTCAGTGGAAAACACGCAGTCCACGCCCAGTTTACCTTTGCTGTTCTTCACCACGCCAAAATCGCTTTTCAGCCTTTCCCGCAGCTTGGCCGCCAGCGGATCCTGAATCGTCTTCGCCAGATCCGTCACCTGGATCTGCGTCGGATCGATTTGCCCGCCCGCGCCGCCGGTGGTGACCAGCGGGATCTTATTTCGACGGCAGTATGCAATCAGCGCCGCTTTAGGACGCACGCTATCAATTGCATCTATGACATAGCTGTAGCCCTGGCTTAACAGCTGTGCGGCGTTATCGGCGGTAATAAAATCATCCACCACCGTCACCCGGCACTCCGGATTAATTTCACGGATGCGCGCCGCCATCACTTCCGTTTTGGCCTGGCCGACATTATCGCGCAGCGCATGGATCTGGCGGTTGGTGTTGGTGACACAAACGTCATCCATATCGATAAGCGTAATTGCCCCGATGCCGGTACGCGCCAGCGCTTCCGCCGCCCAGGAGCCGACGCCGCCAATCCCAATGACGCAAACGTGCGCCCCGGCAAACAGTTGCAGAGCATCGCGCCCATAAAGACGAGCGGTGCCGCCAAAGCGTTGCAGCCAGGCGTCGGAGAGAACTACAGACATCGGGATATCCTCAGGGAATAAAAAACGGGCTGATTATACAGCCCGCAGTCAGATGGTGGAAAGTTAGCAGCATTAACCGCTAAATACGTTGCCGCCGGAGCCGGCACCCGGCGCGTTTTTCAGCACCCAGACACGGCCATAATGGTTATACCAGCCGGCGCGATGACCCGCCTCCGGCCCGATGCCTTGATAAATATCGAAGTGCTGTCCTTTGATTGCACCGCCCACATCCAGCGCCACCATGACACGCAGTTCATACTGCCCGCTGAACTTGCCGTTGTTGTCCAGCAGCGGCACTTCCGCCAGAAGCGTAGTGCCCGCAGGAATAATAGAACGGTCAGACGCCACCGACGCGCGGCCAATCAATGGAACCGCGCTCGCCCCTTTAACCGGCGCATAGCTGGCTGGCTTAAAGAAGACGAAGGAAGGGTTCTGCTCCAGCAGCTCCTGTACTTCAGTCTGGCTGTGGGTTTCACCCCAGTGGCGAATCGCCTGCATCGACATATCTTCTCTTTTCACTTCGCCGCGATCGATAAGCACTTTGCCTATGCTGCGATAAGCGTGGCCGTTTTTGCCCGCGTAGCCAAAGAAGGTCAACGGCTGGCCGTCACCAAAGTCGATATAGCCGCTGCCCTGCACGTCCATAATGAAGTTATCCATCAGGGAGTTGCTGTAGGCGAGGATGTAGCTGTCGCTCAGCGCGCCGCTGTAAATCTCTGCACGCGACGGCAGACGCCCGCGTTTAGGCGGCATACGATAGATTGGATACTGAAATTCGCCCTGACGGGTATAACGCGCCTGCACCACCGGCGTGTAGTAGCCGGTAAACTGCACGTTGCCGTAGTTGTCCGCCCCTTCCATCTGCCAGGCGTCCAGGCCGTACTGACTTAGCTGACGTGTATCACCGCCCGCCCGCAGCCATTGCTGTACAGAAGCGTAGACATCGCTCTTGCTGTTAAAAAGCCTTGGGGAGGCTGAGCGAATCTGATTGATCTGCTCGGAGAAATCTCCGCCGTTAACAGGAGCGCCTACCGCATCAGGCTGGTTAACCAGCGAAAAGGGCTGAGTAAACTTGCCGTCTTTATATTGCTGACCTTTGTCAGTCGGTTTAGATGAACAGGCCGCCAATACTGCTACCATCACACCTGCTACAACGTACTTAATCCAACTTCCTTTCATCAATGCCTCGCCCTGGTTTATGCCGTTACACCCCACGCGAAGATAGCAAACACCTCGGGATAATTAAATGCGTTACATACGCGCCGCGACAGGGGTGTATACAAATTAATCAAAAAGCCGTTATTTTCAACAGCCTGTGATAAATTAAGCATTTTTAAAAAAAAGGGTTGCATCAAAAAGCGAGCAGAGTATAGTGCGCATCCACGGACGCGGGGTGGAGCAGCCTGGTAGCTCGTCGGGCTCATAACCCGAAGG
>DALYUA010000266.1:0-2302 GCA_031993245.1 Buttiauxella sp.
TGCAGCGCGCTAATCTGGTATATCACACCTGCGGTCAGCTCATCGCTGGCGATGTCCATATTGCGGCGGCCAAATCCCACCAGGTCCGGGTAAGCGACATGCGCCCCCACCGTCACGCCCTGAGCTTTTGCCGCTTTCAGGGTTGCAAGAATGCCTGCCGGGGAACCGGCGTGAAATCCGCAGGCCACGTTGGCGCTGCTGACCAGTTTAAGGATCGCGGCGTCGTCGCCCATCGTCCATTGGCCGAAGCTTTCGCCCAAATCGCTATTAAGATCGATCGTTTTTAGCATCTGCGTTTCCTCATACAATCTTCAGGAAATTGAAAATCGCCCCCACCGAGAGCGCCCCCATGTACCAGGTCAGCGCGCAGGTGACAAGCCCCGTCCACAGCAGCCAGCGCGGGTAGGCATAGCCGGACATCAGGTCAGCACGTTTCCAGCCCACGTAGACGAAAATCGTCAGGCCGATAGGCAGAATCAAGCCGTTGAAACCACCGGCGAACACCAGCAGCGCCGCAGGCGCTGTACCAAGCAGCAGATAAACCACCAGTGAGACGGCAATAAACAGTACGGTCGCGATGTTACGCTGCCGTTCAGTCATATTCTGCTTAAAGACCGTCATGAAGCTGACCGAGGTGTAGGCCGCGCCAATTATGCTGGTGAGTGCAGCAGCCCAGAAGATAAAGCCGAAGATCCTGACGCCGAAGCTGCCCACCGCATGCTGAAATGCCTGCGAGGCCGGGTTCGCCACCTGGCTGGATATATCCAGCGTCACCCCGCTTGCCACCACGCCCAGCACCGCCAGGAAAAGCACATAACGCATCAGCCCCACCACCAGAATACCTTTGGTGGCCGCGGATGAAACGGCAGCAATATTCTCAACGCCGGTCATGCCCTTATCCAGCAGACGATGCGCCCCGGCATAGGAGATGTAGCCGCCCACGGTGCCACCGACAATAGTGGTAATCATGGCGAAGTTCATGCTGTCCGGGAAAACGCTCTGGCGCAGCGCCTCGCCCACCGGAGGCTGGGAGACAAAGGCTACATACAGCGTCAGGCCAATCATCACCAGCCCAAGGGCGATAATAAGACGGTCGATGGCGTGGCTTGCCCGGCGCGAAGAAAAGATATAAATCGCCAGCATTGCGCTGATTAACCCGCCCCACTTAGGCGAAAGGCCAAGCATGGCGTTTAAGCCCAGACCAGCCCCGGCAATATTGCCGACGTTGAATACCAGGCCGCCAAAAATCACCAGCACCGCCAGCAGGTAACCGCTGCCTGGCAACGCTTCGTTAGCCACATCAGACGCGCGCATCCGCGTGACGGTTACCACGCGCCAGATGTTCTGCTGCACCACGAAGTCGATAATTATCGAGGCCAGAATACCAAAGGCGAACGCTGCCCCCATGGTGGCGGTAAAGGTTGCCGTTTGGGTAATGAAGCCCGGCCCGATGGCCGAGGTCGCCATCAGGAATATTGCCGCAATCAGCGACGAGCGTCGCTTCTGGACAAAGGATTTGTTTGCGGTTTCTTGTGCAGCCATCTGACTCACTCCGTTTTTAGAATTAAGACCTTGTCTGTTAAGCAATAAGCGGACCATCGTCGGAATAAAAGGTTAACATTGTTAATCAAACATCAATTTATTGTTGAACAATAAGCTAGTGACTGTTGATTAAACACACAAACAGAATCGAACATCGAATGATAAAAAACCGACGGCGATCACTTTTTGACATTTTTCATCGCCGGACAAACGATGAAAAGCACCAATAAAGTGCATAAAAACCCGTCAACGCACTCATTCAGTGCATAAACTTGAAATAGTCCCGGTATGTCAACGCCTTGTCGCTACCGGGTTAATATGTGAAGATTGCCGCTCATCGGGCTACCGCGCAGAAAACCATGAAAAAAGATGTGCCCGCTCAAATGCTGAGCGAGAAAATCGCCGAAACTATTCGGCTGAAAATTATCATCGGCGAGCTGGCGCCCGGCACCCGTTTGTCGGAGGCTTCGCTCAGCGAACAGCTGGAGATTTCGCGCAATACGCTACGTGAAGTGTTTCGTATGCTCACTCAGGAAGGCCTGTTGCGCTACGAACCAAACCGTGGAGTTTATGTGGCGGTGCCGGATATGGCGGCGATTCTGGATATCTACCGCATTCGTCGTCTGATCGAGTGTGACGCTCTGACTCATGCTTACCCGTTGCATCCGGCAGTGGCGAAAATGGAAGCGGCCGTAGAAGAAGCGCGGGAATACCGGCAGTCCAGCGACTGGCGGCGCGTAGGAACGGCGAATATGAAATT
>DALYUA010000266.1:2312-5029 GCA_031993245.1 Buttiauxella sp.
ATACCGCAATTATTGAACTCGCCGACAGCGAACGTCTGACCCGTCTGTATCGCAATATCTCCGCCGAGCTGCGGCTGGCTTTCGGCCATCTTAACGATCCAGAAATGCTTTATGCGCCTTATATAGAGAAGAACGCGCATATTCTGGCACTGCTGAACGAGGGCCAGAATGAAAAAGCCGCCCGCACCCTGGCGGAATATCTCGATCTATCCGAACGCACGGTGCTGGCGGCCTGGGCCAGGCATAAACAAGCAATCTGAACGGCTACTTGCGCAGCGGCACGTTTTTCATCAGCAGCGACAGCAGGAAGGCGAAAACCACCACACCCGCAGAGATAATATAGACCGAGTGAAGCGCCGAGCCGAAAGCCTGAAGATAATCATCGCGCAGCGCCACCGGCAGCTCATGAACCGCATTCGCACTTAGCTGTTGCGGCAACTGAACCCCTGACGGGATCAGTACGGCGAGTTTATTTTGCAGCACGTTCGTGAATATCGCCCCAAATGCCGCCACGCCGATAGAGCCACCGATCTGGCGGAACAGCGTCGCGCTGGAAGTTGCCACACCAATCAGCTTTTGCTCCACGCTGTTTTGCACCGCCAGGACCAGCACCTGCATCACCATGCCGAGGCCGCAGCCCAGCAGCGTGATATAGAGGTAAAGGATATGTATCGGCGTGTCGATTTTTAACGTGCCCAGCAGCGTCATAGCGATAAACGTCAGCAGCGTGCCCATAATCGGGAAGATGCGGTAGCGGCCAATTTTGCTGATGATTCGCCCGCTGACTATAGAGGTCAGCATCAGCCCGCCCATCAGCGGCAGGAGCTGCATTCCCGCTTCCGACGGCGTTGAGAATTTTACCACCTGCAGATACAGCGGCAGGAAAGTCATTGAGCCAAACAGCGACATACCGATAATAAAGCCAATCAGGCAGCTTAATAAAAAAGTGCGGTCGCGAAACAGCCCCAGCGGAATAATGGGTTCGAAGGCCAGGCGTTCCTCATAAATAAAGCCGCCGAGCGTGACGACGAAGAAAGCAAAAATGCACCACAGCTGCGGATCGGACCAGGCCATGACCGTGCCGCCCTGGCTGGGAAAAAGAATCAGGCAGGTTAACGAGACGGCGAGATACCCCGCCCCCAGAAAGTCAATTTGATGGCGAATACGTGCCGTTTGAGGTTTAAGCACCGCGCCGATAACCAGCAGGGCAAAAATCCCCAGCGGCAGGTTGATGTAAAATATCCAGCGCCAGGAAAAGTGCTCAACCAGGAAACCGCCGATAAGCGGGCCAATCACCGTTGCCAGACCGAATACACCGCCAAACAATCCCTGATATTTTCCGCGCTCCGCCGGTGGAATGACGTCGCCTACCGCCGCCATCGTGACCACCATCAGTCCGCCGCCGCCGAGCCCCTGCAAAGCACGCATCAGAATGAGCTGAGTCATGTTCTGCGCCAGGCCGCAAAGCACCGAGCCGAGTAAAAACAGGACTATCGCCGTTTGCAGCACTATTTTACGACCGAGAAGATCGCCGAATTTACCGTACAGCGGCACGACGATAGTTGAAGCCAGCAAATAGGAGGTTACTACCCATGAGAGTTTTTCCAGCCCGCCCAGCTCTCCGACGATGGTCGGCAACGCCGTGGAGACAATCGTCTGATCCAGCGCGGCCAGCAGCATCACCAGCATAAGCGCGGAGAACAGCAGGCGAACCGAGGTTGTCTGCGTTGAAGATTCAGTCTGCGAAGACGATGATATTGTCATAGGGTCATTGGCTTTTATTAGTTGAGAAATTGAGACAGCAAAAATAATTTCACAGGGTTAAAGATTGTGAATCAGAAGTCTTGATAACGCTGTCGCAAAACTCTGAAACTTAACTTTGCGAACGGTGAAGACACGTTGTTCCTTTTCAGATCCTTATCCGCATTATTGCTAATCAGACCCATTGCTACGCTTCGATATTCACTCTGTCGCCGCGCGTTGTCGGCTCTGAGATAACCAGAAATTCAGTATCATTCAGCGAGTCGTTTCTGGCCTGATGTTTTGTCTGAGGTGGAACAGAAATGCCTTCTCCGGCGCACACCTGGTAAAGCTCTCCTTCCAGCTCCATCGTGAGCTCACCGGAAAGAACAAAAAAGAACTGCTGAGACACGCAGTGGTAGTGACGCCGCTCCATTTTCCCGGCAGGCATTCTTTCATGAATTATGCTCAACGCCTGCTCTTTCAACAAATGCCAGCCGTCGCAATCTTCACCCCATTTGTAGTGTTCCGCATTTTGCTTTGAAACAATCATTTTTTTACCCTTTTATATATGTTGATTTGACGTTCCTCAGGATGCACATTTTCCCGGTTAACCTTCAAGCGGCAAACCAGGGGAACTAATACAATCCATTAATTAATAAAGAAATTACTCACATGAAACCTTTTCTCTAATTGGCTCAAACACTGACAACCGTCACATTTTGACGACACTTGTTATCTCAAGGTAATTGGGAGTACATTAGCGCCGGCTGGCCGCTTGTTCGGCCAGAGAACGCAATGTGAGACGGCCCATGACAAGGGTGAAGTTATTCCCAAAATGCCCGATCTGCGGTTTCACTTTTCTATACTGATTTATTCTGGCGATAAAAGTGCGTGAATACGCACGGAGCAATATAAGTGAAATATTTTCTGATGGGTATCTCGGTCATTCTGATGTTGTGGGTCGGTACTTTTGT
>DALYUA010000267.1:0-5021 GCA_031993245.1 Buttiauxella sp.
GTTGTGCCTGCCTTGACTGGAGTGAACGACGTTTTCACGTTGGGGGTGATTCAGGTGCTGCGTTACTGATGTTCTTTGAACAAAAAGGATGGTTGACCAGAATTCCGGGATACAGGGAAGTCATCATTACAGAGACCGGGAAAAAGGCCTTTTCACATTTATTCCGGGTCGATTTTGACGGGTGACATTTATCAACAAAAGAGGAAAAATGTACCTTCCTGTTAACCAGCATGATGTGATGCAGTGACCGATCTCGACCCCGTTTTTCAGCGCCTTTCGCGCTCCACGTTTCGCATGCGTTTCCGCCTGGGGCCGAAAGAGCGCCAGTACTGCATTGATAAAGGCCCGCAAACCGTCGCCCGCCACGCAGAGGATTTTATTGCGCAGCGTCTTGCGCCTGCCGAGCCGAAAAACGACGGCAAGCAAACGCCAATGCGCGGCCATCCGGTGTTTATCGCCCAGCATGCCACCGCCACCTGCTGCCGAAGCTGCCTCGCGAAGTGGCATGATATTCCTGCGGGAACAGCGCTTTCAGCCGAGCAGCAGCGCTATGTGGTGACGGTGATTTATCGGTGGCTGACCGTGCAAATGACGGGCAGCCCACCGTCTCAATAGCTTACTGGAACGTATAGCTCAGATTGACGCCTACGCCGTAGTTGCGGCCCGGAGCCGGTTCGAAGTAGCGACCGTTACCTTCATTAACGATGACCGATCCGACATAATCGCGATCGAACAGATTATCCACGCGTCCCCACACGTCCAGCAGCCAGCTTTGCTGAATGCGGAGTTTATAGCCGCTGTTCAGGGAGGCTACGGTGTAGGTTGGCGCTTTGGCATCGTTTTCATCATCGGCCTGAATATCGCTCATGTAACGAACGTCAGCTCCCGCATAGAAGCCTTCCTCCGGTGCGTATTCCAGCGAGGCATAGCTCATATTGCGGGCGATGCCCGGCATACGGTTGCCTTTGCAATTGTCATCGCCGCAGACGTCCGTGCGGTAGGTGGCGTCCAGATAAGTCCACGCCATCTTCACGCGCCAGTCGTAGAGAAATTCCTGATCGAGCGAAAGCTCAACGCCGCGACGACGGGTCTCACCGGCGTTTTTATAGGTCGTGCGCCCGCCGCTGCTTTGGTCAGTGACTATCTCGTCATCGGTATCGGTCTGGAATACCGCGGCGCTGAATAAACCGTTGCCGATGCGGGTTTTGCTGCCCACTTCCACCGTGTCGCTGGTGGACGGCTGCAGGCCGAAGTTCAGCCCGGACTGGCCGTTAGCGCGATAGGAAAGTTCATTGATGGTTGGCGTTTCAAACCCGCGACCCGCAGAGGCGTAAATGTTCCACGCGTCGGTTACCGCATACTTCAGCGAGGCTGCTGGCAGCCATTTGTGGTAGCTTGCATCGCCGCTGTCATCGCCGTTGGCGCCGGTGATGTAGTAATCGTTGGAGTCGAAGTACACCGAGCTAAAGCGTACCCCGGCATCAAGGCTTAGCTTGTCGGTGAACTGCCATGCGGTTTGCAGATAAGGGTCAACGTTCCACATCAGGTTGCGTTCGTTGCGGCGCATGTCGCCTTTTTCACCCAGCACGGTGGTGCCGTTTTCCACCACGAAGTTCTCATAACCTTTGCGCTTTTCGGACATGGTTTCGTAATCAAGTCCTGTCGTAAAACTGACAGGGACAGAGAACCAGTTGCCGCGGTGCGTCCAGCGGGAGTCAATACCGTGATAGTGACGCGAAAGCTGGATCACGCCGCCCGGATGGGTAGGATTAAGCTGCGGCCCGATGGGAATTGACTGGTACTGCGTGGTTTCACGCTCACCGGCGTAAACCATCACGCTCAGGTCATCATCGGCCGTGAGCTGGCGTTCATAATGCAGGCCCGCCTGGGTCTGTTTGGTGGTTTTGCGCGTGTTGTACTGGTTAGCGCGCGGCGACTGGGTTGGATTGTCGTGCCACTCCTGTTCGGTCAAACCACCCGGATCGTTGGCATCAATATCCACGCTGTTAAACAGGAAGGTCAGCTTGCTGGCGTCGTTGAGACGCACGCCGAGCTTCGCATTGCCGAGATTTTTCTGGGCGCTGCTATGGTCGCGATAGCCGTGCGTGGTAAAGCGTGAGGCGGAAACGGCATAATCTACGTCGCCCGCCTGAGTGCCGTCGCCCGTTGCGCCCGTAGCTTTAACGCTGTTGCGCCAGCTACCGAAACTGCCGTACCAAGTACTGGCCTCAACGGTTGGCGGCTGAGTACCGGTTGTGGTAGTGACGTTTACCACGCCGCCGGAGGCGTTGCCGTATAGCGCCGAAAAAGGACCGCGCAGCACGTCGATACTCTCAACGCTGTTGATATCGATATTGGACGTTTGCCCTTGTCCGTCCGGCATGGTGGCCGGAATACCGTCCACATACATTCTTACGCCGCGCACGCCATAGGTGGAACGCGAACCAAAGCCGCGCACCGAAAGCTGTAAATCCTGCGCATAGTTCTGGCGGTTTTGTACCTGCAAACCGGGCACGCTGCCCAGGCTTTCTGAAAGGTTAACGCGAGGCGCGGCCTGACGCATGTCATTGCCATCGATCGTGCTGACCGCGGCCGGGGTATCAAGTTCGGATATCCCGCCGGGCGTGGCGGTAACTACCATCGTTTGTTCATTAGCTTTCGGCGTATCAGCAGCAAAAGCAGGCGCAGCCCATGGCGTCAGGGCTGGGATCAGTAAGAGGGGGAGCGTGGACTTTCCGTGTTGAGTTATTTTCATCAGAGCAATTTTCATCAGGTGAGAAGGGCGATCGTCCAGACGAACCATCTGGAACATTTGCGACTATGTTAATGCGTATGAGTAAAGTTTGAAAACTGTAAAGGCACTTTACGTTAACGATAAGTGTTGGTGAAATAACAACTAAGCGCAAGGGCGAGGGTGCAGGAGTGCGTTTTTTTGGGCCTGTCGGCGGCAAAATTCGTCAGGTATTCAAGCCGTTTCGTACTGGAAAAAGTTTACGGATTTTTTCGCTTCATCAAGGCCTTCCGAATCAAAGGCCGTTTCAGCTGCGCAACCATCCACGGGCTGTAAGTTTCAGGCGCTGCGTCAACGTCCGCTAAAATCTGCTCAACGGGTATCCAGCTGAGATCCATCACTTCTCTTTCATTGGGCTGCGGCCGGGAGGCGGTGCGGGTGAAAAAGACCGGGCAATACTCGTTTTCCACGATGCCGCTGGCATCGGTAGCGTAGTAGCGGAATGATTCGTCAATCAGCGTTGGCGTGTCAATAGCCAGCCCCAGCTCGTAATAGCAGCGGCGTATTACCGCATCAGACAGGGTTTCGCCTGGCTGTGGGTGGCCGCAGGCTGAATTGGTCCAGACGCCCGGCCAGGCGACTTTGCCGATAGCGCGGCGTGTCAGCAGTAGCTCATTTTGCGCGTTAAAAATGTAACAGGAGAAGGCCAGATGCAGCGGCGTGCTGGTGGTGTGTACCAGTGATTTCTCCATGGTGCCAGTGATGTTTAGCTTGTCGTCCAGCAGCAGAACGTATTCGGTTACAGCAGTCATGATATTTATCCGATAAACGGTGAGGCGGGTTCGCTAAGCTTACCCGCCTTAACCTGTCAGTTTCTTAAATCATCCGCAGGAACAAGTTGTTCAGGCTGCTCTTCGTGATGATTATGAACCTGGCTTGCTATCTCGTGAACGCGTTTACGCGCCCCGAACCATCCTAAAACCAGCAGCACGGCAATCAAAGGAATAGAGGCAATCGTCCAGGTGCCGTTCGGGTAGTCGAACGCCATCAGTACCAGGACGCTAAACAGGAACAGAAGCGTGAGCCAGGAGGTAAAGGGCGCGCCCGGCAGCTTAAAGCTGACCTCATCCGCTTTGCCCTGCCGTATGGCCTGGCGCAGTTTCATCTGGCAAACCACGATAAACGCCCAGGAAGCAATAATCCCCAGCGATGCGACGTTGAGAACGATTTCGAAGACCTGTGAAGGGACATAGTAGTTCAGCACCACGCCAATAACATAAATGCCAAGCGTGACCAGAATCCCGGCGTAAGGCACCTGCTGCTTGCTCATTTTCGACATGAACTTCGGCGCAGATCCGCCCATCGACATGGAACGCAGAATGCGTCCGGTAGAGTAGAGGCCGGAGTTCAGGCTGGAGAGCGCAGCGCTCAGCACCACCATATTCATGACATCACCGATGTAAGGCACGCCCAGCTTCGAGAAGAAGGTAACGAACGGGCTTTGTCCCGCCTGATAAGCGTTCCACGGCAGCAACAGCACCAGCAGCACCACCGAACCTACGTAGAACAGGCCGATACGCCAGATAACGCTGTTGATGGCTTTTGGCACCATGTTTTGCGGATCCTTGCATTCACCCGCCGCCGTGCCCACCAGTTCGATGGAAGCGAAGGCGAACACCACGCCCTGTACCAGCACCAGCGCAGGCAGCAGGCCGTGCGGGAAGAAGCCGCCGTTATCGGTTATCAGATGGAAGCCGGTAGTGTTGCCGTCGAGTATTTTACCGCTGCCAAGAAATACCGTACCGACCACCAGAAACGCGACAATCGCCAGCACCTTGATCAGGGCGAACCAGAACTCCATTTCGGCGAACCATTTCACGCCGATCATGTTCATGGTGCCGACAATCGCCAGTGCGCCGAGGGCAAATACCCACTGCGGCACGTCGCCAAACGCGCCCCAGTAGTGCATATAAAGCGCAACGGCGGTGATATCGACGATACCGGTCATCGCCCAGTTAACGAAGTACATCCAGCCGCAGACGTAAGCGGCTTTTTCGCCGAGAAACTCGCGGGTATAAGAGACAAAACTGCCGCTGGAAGGGCGATGTAAAACCAGCTCGCCCAGCGCACGCAAAATGAAGAAAGAGAAGATGCCGCAGACCAGATATACCAGCGCTAACGCCGGCCCGGCCATCTGCAAACGGGCACCCGCGCCGAGGAATAATCCCGTGCCGATAGCGCCGCCGATGGCGATCATTTGCACCTGACGATTTCCCATCGCCTTGTGATA